>NZ_JANSHJ010000018.1:5380-54224 GCF_047502615.1 Synechococcus sp. W60.3
ATGCACCTGATGGCGGCGCTGTTGGGTGAACCGTGTGGGCACGGCAACCGGTCGGGGCGGCGGCGCAGCAGGCACTGGAGTGGGAGGGGACACCTGCCGAGTTGGAGCAGGGGGCTGAGGGGTAGAGGACACTGCCTCTGGAGTTGCCGCTGGCCTGGGTGTGGGCTCGCTTGCGGACTCACCGATTCCCAGATCTGGGGCGGGATCATCCTCAAACACCGGTTTGCCCTCCGGATCCCGTAGCAGCCAGTCCAGCAGGGGTTCAGGAGTGGCTGAGGGATCCCGCTCGGAGCCGCCGACGCGATGGGTATCAGGTCGTTCGGGGGCAGCAGGCGGTCTTTCGCTGCCTGGGCCCGGATCCAACAGCAGACGCAGGCCCCAGAAGGTGCTCCCCGCAATGGCCACAAAAAGGGCTATCCCAGCCCAGAGGGGAAACGGCTTGGCCTCGGGCTCTGCCTGGGTACTGAGCAGGTGTGTGCCCGACTGCCCTGCATCCACCGCCGCCAGGGTGCGCTCGGAGAAGATGGGTGCGGCTGGGGGGGGCGCGAGGGAAGAGCTGGCAGCGCTCTGGGAGTGCAGGGATCCCTCCAATTGGGCGCTGAGAACCTTCATATCTTGGGGCCGCTGGCCGGGATCTTTAGCCAGACAAGCAAGCACCACTTCCTCCAGCGCCGGCGGGATCTCATGGGGCAACTGGGAGCGGTCGAAGGGCCGAGGCTGTTGGTAATTGTGGGCCTCGTACCAACCGGGAAAAGAATCGGTCTTCGGTTTTAGGGGGTGTTGACCGGTCAGCATGCGGTAGAGCACCACGCCGAACGAGTAGATATCGGAGCGGGGATCCAGTTCCTCGCCGCGCACCTGTTCGGGAGAGGCGTAGCGCACTGTGCCCAAAAAGCCGGTGGTTTGGGTGCCGAGGGCCAGGGAAACATCGCTGAGCAGCTTGGCAATGCCGAAATCCAGGATCTTGACCGTCTCCCCCAGGGTCTCATCTTTCAAGACAAAGAGATTGCTGGGCTTGATGTCGCGATGGATCACCCCCTTGATGAGGTGGCCATCTTGCTCGGTCTCCAAGTTGTGGGCGTAGTAGAGGCCAGCACACACCTGGCGGGCGATCTTCACCACCTGTTGCGGCGGCAGCAGCGGCTGCTTGAGCAGCAGTTCTCCCAAGCTGCGCCCCGTCAGGTATTCCATCACCAGATAGGGTTGGTTGTTCTCCAGGCCGTAATCCAGCACCTTGACAATGGCCGGGTGCTCCCCCAGCAGCGTGCTGATGCGAATTTCCTGCTGAAAGCGCTTGAGCAAGTGACGACGGGTGTTTTCATCGCCTGCCAAGTTCTGGTGCAACAGCTTCACCGCCACTGGGCGATTGAACAGGCGGGTATCCACAGCCTTGAACACCTGCCCCATGCCCCCTGCCGCAATGCTCTGAACCAGTTGATAGCGCTGACCGATCACTTTTCCAGGAGCAAGCTGGTTCATAAGCGGCCCAAGAGCATGTACCCTCCGATTTTAATGGGTGTCTCTCGAAAGTTTCTCTCGCCTCTTTGCGGGCGCCACCGCCAGGCTGTCTTCATTCCCAGCGTGTTTTTGATGTATTTTGAATGCTTGTTAAACGTCCTGTCGGAGATTGAAGACTGGACGAAGGCTGCGAGCGATGGGGAGCTATCTGGATCTGGATGAATCTGATAGACTCAGGCGGGCGCTTTGCCGAGTCTCTGCGTTGGTGTCTGTCGGGTATTTATGCGAGCTAGCTGGCTGCAAATCTCAGGGATCCCTCTGGCCACGCTCGGCCCGGTGAAAAACCCGGTGCTGGTGTTCCTGATCATCCTGACGATCATGCTGGTGGCGCCGCTGCTGTTTGAGCGGCTGCGCCTGCCGGGGATCATCGGCCTGATCTTGGCCGGCTTGGTGGTGGGGCCCTACGGCTTGGGCATCCTGCAGCGGGACGAGACCATCGTCTTATTGGGCACCGTGGGGCTGCTGTTTCTCATGTTCATGGCCGGGCTGGAGACCAGCCTGGAGGATCTGAAGCTAAATGCCTGGAAGGCCAGCATCTTTGGGGCGCTCACCTTTCTGTTGCCAATGGTGATCGGCACGGCGGCCATGCTGGCTTTGGGGTATGGCTTTTTGGCGGCGGTGCTGGTGGCCTCGTGTTTTGCCTCCCATACCCTCATCGCCCTGCCGATCGTCTCCAAGTTGGGCCTGATGCGCTTGCAGACGGTGACGGCCACCTTGGGGGCGACGCTAATTACCAATGTCTTGGCGTTGTTGGTGCTGGCGGTGGTGGTGCGCGCCCACCAAGGCGAGCTGACGCTGCAATTTTGGCTGACGCTGATCCCCTCGATTGCCCTCTACACCTTGGCCACCCTCTGGGGGGTGCCCAAGCTGGGCGGTTGGTTTTTCCGGCGCTTTGGCCACGACGAGGGGGCAGAGTTTACCTTTGTGATTGCCACCTTGTTCGTGGTGGCCTACGGAGCGGGGTTGATCGGCATTGAGCCGGTGGTGGGCGCCTTTTTGGCCGGGACGGCCATTACCCCCATCATCCCCCAGCTCAGCCCCCTCATGAACCGCATTCAGTTTATCGGCAACACGTTGTTTGTGCCGTTTTTCTTGATCTCGGTGGGGATGCTGATCAATCCCGGCATTCTCTTGGGAGAGCCGCGCACGCTGCTGGTGGGCGGAGTGATGATTGCAACGGAGGTGGTGAGCAAGTTTCTGGCCGCTTGGATCCCGGCCCAACTGTTTGGCTGGCGCTTTGCCAGCACGATGATCATGTTCGGTTTGTCGGTAGCGCAGGCGGCGGCTACCCTGGCGGCGATCACGGTGGCCTTTCAGGTGGAGTTGGTGGATGAGCTGACGGTGAACGGCACCATTGCCATGATCCTGGTGACCTGTGTTGCCTCGCCTTGGATTGTGGCCCGCTGGGGAGAGCAAATGCAGCCAGCCGAAGTGGCGGCAGAGTCCACCGAATTGCCCAAGCCGGATTGGGGAGCTCGCGTCTTGGTGCCGGTGGCCAACCCGGATACTGAGAGGAACCTGTTACAGTTGGCTTTGATTTTGGCCAAAAAAGATGGGGGAACGCTGCTGCCGCTGCATGTTTTGTCTGACCGCGCCGGGATCTCGCCGGCAGCCCTGGCCCGGCAGGAGCAGTTGCTGACTTTCGCAGAAGCTCTGGCCCACAGCGCCGTGACCCGAGTGGAGCCGATTCGGCGGGTGGATGACTCGGTGGAAAAAGGGATCATTCGCTCGGCGGCGGAACGGCAGGCAACCTTGGTGATCCTGGGCTGGAAGGGCTACTCCACCTATACAGAGAACTTTTTCGGCAGCATCATTGACGCGGTGGTGCGGCAGGTGGGGATCCCAGTCTTGATTACGCGGTTTCCGGTACCCATCGAGACGGCGCGCCGCATCCTCTTGGTTGCACCGGAGCTGGAGGTCTCTCCCGGATCCCTACAGCAGACCATTGGGCTGGCGCAAACGCTGGCCGGCGAATTGAAAGCAGGTTTGCAGATCCTGCTGGTGCAAACCCGACCTGGGCGGAAAAGCTCCCCAGCCTTGCCGGCAGAAAGCTATGCCCACTTGCCGGTTCAGCGGGTGCAGGGGGGGGTGGTGGCGGAAGCCTTCAAAGCGCTGCAGCCAGGAGATGTGTTGGTATTGGTTCCCAGCGAAACCGGCAACCGGTCGCGTCTGGGCCGAGAGCCGGAGACCATCGCCCGCAACCGACCCAGCCTTCCCATCATCGTGGTGCATTTGCCACGGGATTCAGCTCATCCCTTGCGCCAAGGAGAGGGGGTTCTGGCGGCCGCAGAGCCCACTTGACAGGGATGGCATTGGGGTGTTGTCTGGCGGACTGGAGCTCTTGTCTCAACGACGCCCCGGCTCCCCTGGTAAACTGGGATACCCCAGGTTCGGAGCAGTCGTGAGCCAGAAGGGAGGCCCAGAGCCATAGACTATGTTGATTGAGGAAGTGGGGATGGTACCCTACGGAGCACAGGAGCATGACTCTAGTCAATAATAAGCTCAACTATACTGAAAATGATGTATAATATGTTCAGTGCGGATTACTACCAGTTGATCTTTCTGTTTACTTGCGAGTCTGCCAACATGGTAGCCAAAGCAAAGCAGAAAATTGGTAGTAAGACGACACGGAAACTGCGCTTTGGGTATTCTACTCAAAGCTTTGCGGGATACCGCCATTCTGTTTGGACTCCGTCCCGCTAACGCGAATGGAAACAAACAGAATGCTATCGCTGCATAGTTGAACAGTGATGTTCAGCAGTGTTCAGCGTAAATGTATCAGTATGGTTGCCTATTTGCTGGAAGTCGGCTGTGAGGAACTCCCGGCCAGTTTTGTGGATTCGGCCCTAGAGCAGTGGCGAACCGGGATCCCGGCCTCTTTGGCGGAGGCTCATCTGCAAGCGGAGCAGATGCAGCTTTTCGGTACGCCGCGCCGCCTGGCGGTTCTGTTGCAGGGGTTGCCCACCCAGCAGCCGGATCGCACCCTAGAGGTGAAGGGGCCACCGGTTCAGGTCGCCTACCAAGATGGCCAGCTCACTCCTGCCGGGGAAAAATTTGCCCAAAAACAAGGGGTGGATCCCGGCAGCCTGGAAATCCGGCAAGTGGGCAAGGGATCCTTTGTGTTTGCGGTGCAGCGGGTGCGGGGCCGACCGACGGCGGCGGTGCTCCAGGAATTGGCGCCCACCTGGATCACCAGCCTGAGCGGCGAACGGCTGATGCGCTGGGGCTATGGAGACCTGAAGTTTCCCCGTCCCATCCGCTGGCTGGTTTCCCTTTGGGAGGATCAGGTGTTGCCTTTGCTCTGGCCTACCTCCGAGGGAAATTCTTTGCCGGGCCTGGTGGCGGGGCGGGTGAGCCGGGGGCACCGCGTTTTGGGATCCCAGCAGGTTGTCCTGGAGCGGGCCGAGAGCTACGTTCAGCAAATGCAAGCGGCCGGGGTCAGCCCCGATCCGGCGGCGCGGGCAGCGCACATCCAGGCGGAGGTGGCCAAGCTGGCCAGGCAGGTGAACGGGCAAGCGCAGATCCCTTCCTCTCTGCTGCGGGAGGTGGTGCAGTTGGTGGAGTGGCCGACGGCGGTTCTGGGGCGCTTTGAGCCGGAGTTTTTGCGATTGCCCGTGGCGGTGATCGAGACGGTGATGATCACCCACCAGCGCTACTTCCCAGTGCGGGATGGCCGGGATCCCCAGAAACTGCTGCCCTACTTCATCACCATCTCCAACGGCGACCCCCGGCAAGCGGAGCGGATTGCAGCAGGCAACAGCCGGGTGGTGCGGGCACGCCTGGCCGATGCTCGCTTTTTCTACGAGGAGGATCGGCGGATCCCGTTGGCCCAGCGGGTGGAACGCCTGCAGGCAGTTACCTTTGCCGAAGGGCTGGGATCCATGCGCGACAAGGTGGAGCGCATCCGCCAAATTAGCCGTCTCATCGCCGCTGCCTTGAAGTTGGATCCGCAGGAGCAGGCGCTGGTGGATCGCACCGCTTACCTGTGCAAGGCGGATCTGGTGACCCAGATGGTGTACGAGTTTCCCGAGCTGCAGGGGATCATGGGCGCCGAGTACGCCCGGCAGGATGGGGAACCGGAGGCGGTGGCGGAGGGGATCGAACAACACTACTGGCCCCTGGGGGCAGGGGAGGCCTTGCCCGCCTCTTTAACCGGACGGGTGGTGGGCTGGGCGGATCGCCTCGATACCCTGGTGGGCATGTTTCGCTTGGGGCAGATCCCTACTGGTTCTTCGGATCGCTTTGCCCTGCGGCGGGCCGCCAACAGCC
The DNA here is from genome assembly GCF_047502615.1 of Synechococcus sp. W60.3. Lineage (NCBI taxonomy): Bacteria > Bacillati > Cyanobacteriota > Cyanophyceae > Synechococcales > Synechococcaceae > Synechococcus > Synechococcus sp. W60.3. The sequence goes on from NZ_JANSHJ010000018.1 coordinate 11,168, forward strand.
TGGTGTTGATTGCCTGGGATGCCGGCTGGACCTTTGACTTCAACTCCCTGTTGCAGAGGGTGGTGCAGGACTACGCGGCAGGCGACGAGAAGACCTTGAAGGCTTTGCAGGAGTTTTTGCTGCAGCGGCTGCAAATCCTTCTGCAGGAGGAAAAGCGGATTGATTACGACCTGGTCAGGGCAGTGGTTGGGGATCCAGAAGCGCTGCAAGAGGGGGAGCCAGCAAAGTCCGACCTCCCTCGGCGAGCCTTAGCCAACCTGCCCCTCACCCTGCTGCGGGCTGAGTACCTGCAACACCTGCGAGCCACCGGGGAATTGGCGGATCTCTACCCCACCCTCAATCGCTGTGCCCGCCTGGCCGCCCAGGGAGACTTGGACAGCGCCGTGCTGGATCCGGCAGCGGCTGTGGATGCCGACCTGTTGCAGGAGGCGGCAGAACGGGAGCTGTACGAGGCTTGCCAGAGGGTTTACCGCCTGGGGGTGGAGCCAGCCCTCCAAGGAGACTTTACCCCACTGGTGGAGGGCCTGCAGGCAGCAGCCCCCGCAGTGGATCGTTTTTTCGAGGCGGTTTTGGTCATGGATCCGGATCCCAGGCTGCGGGCCAACCGGCTGAACCTGTTGGGGGTATTGCGCAACCAGTCCCGTTTGCTGGGAGATATGGGAGCTGTGGTCATGGCAGGAGAGGCTGCGCCAGCAAAGAGCCACTAAGGAACCAGTAACTGGGCGCAATCATCCTTGGGGGCGGGAGATTCATCCAAGAAAGCTTAAGCATTGCTGCAAGGCCCGCTGCACTGAGCCCAGGTAGCCCTCTCCAAACAAGTTGAGATGGTTGAGCCAGTGGTAGAGCTGGTAGAGGGGCTTGCGCTGGCAATACCCCTCGTCCAGGGGATAGGCCTCTTGATAAGCCCGGTAGAACTCTGCCGGGAAGCCGCCAAAAAGCTCGGTCATCGCTAAATCCGTCTCCCGATCCCCGTAGTAGGTGGCTGGGTCAAAAATCACCGGCGAGCCGTCGGGCAAGGCGCCGTAGTTGCCGCCCCAGAGATCCCCGTGCAGCAGAGACGGGACGGGTCGGTAGTCCAGAAAGAAAGTCTCTAGCTCCGCCATTACCCGCTCGGCTTGCGCCACCCACGCGCCGCGGTAACCCCGCTGACAAGCCAGCTTGACCTGGTAGAGCAGTCGCTGTTCCCGGTAGAAGTCCAGCCAGTTCTGTCGCCAACTGTTGATCTGCGGCGTCGAGCCGATGGTGTTGTTGCGATCCCAGCCGTAGTGGCCGTTGGGGGAGAGCGTGCGGTGTAACTGGGCCAACTGGGATCCCAGCAGACTCCCCGTTTGGGGGCGGGGCGAGGTCAGCTCCAGATATTCCAACACCAGGTAGGCTTGCCCACCGACGGATCCCCAGGCCATCGGCTGCGGCACCCGCACAGCCTTGGCTGCCGCCAAAGTTTGCAGGCCTGCCGCTTCCGCCGCAAACATCTCCAGCGCTCCCTCTCCTCCCCGTGCCACTTTAACAAAGTAGTCCCTAGTTTCCTGGGCAGAAAAAGCTTGGAGCGCACAGGAGAGCCGGTAGGCAGCGTTGATGCTGCCCCCGCCCACAGGACGGTAGTGTAGAGGACGCAAGGGATCCCCTGTGATTTCAGAAAGGTGCTGAGCGACGGCCTGCCAAAAGTTCTGCATCAGTACCCTATTTTCCTTCCGTGGGCGTCGCTGCCTCAGGATCTAAAACAGCTCCTGCCCCGTAGGAGTCGATGTCAACCGCTTGGGATCCCCCCACCGCCAACAGCTCCATCAGGGATCCCAGCCGCCACCAGATCAATCCTGCTGTGCTGAAGACAAGGATCCCGCCCACCAGAGCAGCCAAGCCCAAAGATAGGCCAAACACGTTCAAACAGGCAGCCACAAAGCCGAAGGTAAACACACAGCAGAGAGTATAGGTGAGGATCACCCCCGGCGTGCGGTAGCGAATCTGCCCCTGGCTCTCTCGGTTCTGCTGCCAAAGAGCTACCTGGTACTCCAACTTGTCTTTAAAGATGATGCCGAAAATAACCGCGAAGAAGCTGAGCAGGGCAATGGCCGAGTAGATAGGGGGGTTGACAAAGCTACGGGAAAACTCGCCGCCAGCGTAAAGAGACTCCATGAAGCTTACCTAATCCCAGTCCTCCTTAGCTTAACATTTCTTAGCATCTTCTGCTGCGGAGTCAGCATCTAAGAGAAATCGGAGCAGGTCGAGCCGTCTCAGCTACCCCCTCTCAGACAACCACCTGGGGCATCAGTTGCTCAACCAATAGGAGCAGCGTGTTGGCCACAGAGGCCGGCTCTTGGGCATTTAGGGTCGTGTGGGGAATCGATTGGTTGTTCAAGATCAGCAAAATATCTTCTGGATCCCAGGCATTGGGGTGATCGACATGGGTGATCCCAATAATCGAGGGAACATCTGTCCTCGCCTTCATGAAAGCTTGAATAGCCTGAGCGTTGCGAAACTGACCGGGCAGGTGGGCGGGCACCAAAAGGATGTACCCATGGGCGCGCCGGATCAAAATATCCCACATAAAGCTGAAGCGGGCCTGGCCGGGGGTGCCGTAGAGATGCAGCCACATCTCTTCTTCCTCTTCTCCGATCCTCAGGCGGCCAAAGTCCATGCTGACCGTTGTGCTCTGCTTCAGCTCTGCCACCTCATCGGTGGCCTTGCGATCTGTATCGACCACTTCGATCTCACTAATGGTGCGGATAAAAGTGGACTTTCCAGCCCCCACCGGCCCGGTTACGACGATGCGGAGAATGTTGTCCATAGTCAGCCCCTGCCCTAAACCCCTAGCCTAAATCTGCCCCTAGAGCCCTTGCCGAATTAAGAAGCTAAGTTGCTGGCGCCGGTGGCAATAAGACGCTTAAACAACGCCTCGCTCATGCCCGTTTCCTGCTGCACAGCGTTGTAAGCCACCTCCAGATAGGCTTGCTCGATAAAGGAGAGATCGATCATGCAGACCTTGCTCAGGCTCATCCGCAGTTGCTCGGGCTTGCCCTCTTTGACCAGCCGGCGGCTCACCTCCTGCACAACCGTGGCCATGGCCGGCACCACGTGTTGAGGGCCAATGCCAACGCGCACATGAACTAGGCCAATTTTCCAGCGGCGCTCGGCGTACTGGGGGCCCCAGTTGTCCATGCCTGTAAACATTTCCTTAAACCAGTCCGTAAAAGTCTGGCCCAGCCGTTGCCGGTTGTGCTTAGCAATAACAGCTGCCATCTCAGCATCGCGATCCAAATAGCCGTAAAAGGCATCCGACATTTCTGTGGCGATGCTGCTGCCCCAGTCGGCACTTTGCTGCAAAATCTTCCTGTCTTCGTCTGTAAATTCGGTGCGCGAGATCAAGACTTGCAGCAGCTCCAAAGGTTTGATAGTCATAGTTCCCTCAAAATCAAGCGAAAATCAAAACCCAGCTTCCCTGCTTAGCTTGCCTACTTCATCGCTTCTGCAATGCTTGCGGCCACTCGCTTCATTTCCAAAAAGAGCAAGCCTTGCTTAACTTCATGGCTGGCTAGCGTCAGCAAAACGGCGTCAGGTCCGCAACTGGTTAAAACGCCGTACCCTTTTTCTCCCTGCACAAAAATTCTCTCTATGGCTCCGCGGCTCAGCTCTTTCCCAATTCGTTCCCCCAGAGAAAGCATAGCCGCCGACATGGCCGATGCCCTTTCTTCGTCCATGCCTGCCGGCAATGCAGAGGCCAGAGGCAAGCCATCTGGCGTGACCACTGCTGCTCCTTGAACTTCCGGCGTGCTGGAAACGTAATTCTGGAGAATTGCTTGCAAAGAGGATAAATTAGCCATCCTTTCTCTCCCTGCTTTCAAGACTTTTTGTCATTTTTTCTCGTATCTATTTGCTGATACTTCTATCTGCTGTAGAAATAGTACTGCAAAGATCTGCCAGAAGATCTCCTCGCTCAAAAATCTCTCACTTATCCCGAACCCCCCTCAGCAAAGTAGCCAGCCGCGAGACGAGGGAGGGCTTAACCCGGTCGCTTCCCTGTGAGAAAGAGGGTAGTTTGGTGCTCGGCTTTTCCTTCGCAGCTTCCAAGCTTTCTGCCACCGCCGTCAACTTGTCCGAAACCAGCAAAGAGGGAACAATGGCCGTTGGGCCATCACAGGGGCTGATGAGCCCCAGCTTGGCCAGGCGGGCGCAGGCATAGCGCACTTCCAGAAGATCTGCCCCCAACGCCCGGGCCAACTCAGCCAGGTTGCGAGAGGGGGAAACTCCCTCCAAGACTCCCCACTCCAAAGGCGAAAGCCTGTACAAGGGCAGCTCGCTGCTGGTGCGCCAGAAGTAGCTGTCCGGCTGCGGCAGACTTTCTTCAGGACGCTGGTCCAGCTTGAGCTGCTGCAGCGCTTCCAAAACCACGGCACTGGCACCCTTGCTCAGGCCGGTCATCTCGCGATAGGGCAGGCGCACACTAGGCAAGAAGCTGAACTGGCCCGCTTCCAGGGCAAACAAGCTGTAGAGACCTACCTGCAGTTGGTGGCGAAAGAGCTTGGCCAAAGCCACAGGCGAAATTAACCCCTGCCGCTGCAGACACCGCCCCAGCGGCTCTTCCGGGCCACAGAAAGAGGCCAGCTTTTCCACCACCCGCTCGCTAACCAGGCCGGAGCGGGCCAGCAAACCCTCCAAGCGATGTTCCTCTTCGGGGGGCAGAGCTGCAATCACCCGACCTTGGTAAAACCAGATTTTGTAGATGCCGTTTGGGGCCCAGACGGAAAGTTGACCTGTTTTGCTGCCTTTTTCGATGAGCTGCAACAGATCGGGAAGGGAAAATTCTTGGAGGTCTCCAACGATAGCCATGGCAATTCTTTAGCCTCCATTAAGTTGAATATTGGCGCTTTCAGGGATCCTCACGGACACCACCATTCTCATTCCCTGATTCCCTGTCAACAACCGTGTAGCGACGGCAAAGCCATCTTCGCTCAAGTACTCAACCTGGCAGCAATTCTACTGATGAACGATCTTTTTGGAGAGATAAAGTCTAAGCGTTGAGCTGCGTAAGATTTTGGCATCAATTCCTATTACTTTTGTGTTGCTTTGGTCCAGATCTGTTACAGCCATCCAGTTCATCTTTACCTAAATTAACTTCGTAAAGCCGGCGTAGGAGCATGCAATAGAATTTTACTCTACCGGCTTATTTTTCGCGCATGGTTTTGAGGAGAGTAGATAGGCGGCTGACCAAGGAAGGCTTGACCGGCTCCTTCTCTTCCCGAAGGTTGGGGAGAAGCTTAGAAGCCGCCGCAAGCGCAGGCTGGGGTGAAGCGGCCGAGCTGTCGCAGGGGCTGAGCAACCCCAGCTTGGCCAGGCGGGCGCAGGCATAGCGGACTTCTAAGAGATCTGCCTTTAGGGCTTGGGCCAACTCAACCAGGTTGCGAGCGGGCGAAACCTGCTCCAAGATTGCCCACTCCAGGGGCGAGAGTTTGTACAAGGGCAACTCGGTGCTGGTACGCCAGAAGTAGCTGTCCGGCTGGGGCAGATTTTCTTCCGGGCGCTGATCCAACCGAAGCTGCTGCAGCGCTTCCAAAGCCACGGCACTGGCTCCTTTGCTCAGGCCGGTCATCTCGCGGTAGGGCAGGGGCACGTTGGGCAAGAAGCTAAACTGTCCCGCTTCCAGGGCAAAGAGGCTGTAAAGCCCCACCTGCAGTTGATAGCGAAAGAGCTTGGCCAAAGCTGCAGGGGAAATAAACCCCTGCCGCTGCAAGCAGAGGCCCAGAGGCTCCTGCAAGCTGCAGAGGGAGGCCAAATCTGCCACGACTTGCTGGCTGACCAGGTTTAAGCGCACCAGCAAGCGCTCCAACTGATGCTCTTCTTGGGGAGACAAGGCCGCCACCACTCGCCCCTGATACAGCCAAACTCGATAAATGCCATTGGGCCCCCAAATGGAGAGTTGGCCTGTTTTCTTTCCTTTTTCCATCAAATGCAACAGCTCGGCTAGGGAAAATTCCTGAAGATCTCCAAGCATTGCCATGTCTCTGCCCTCTCTCCAACTTTCGGATCTGACTTTTTCAGTGTTTTCACGGTTTTTCCCTTGCTACGCAAGGTACAAAACGAGGCAGCTTTGGGCCAGCGCAAGCCTCATTATTACATTTGGCTTTTCAAAAGTCAAAGCTAATTAATTTCCTTGATTGAACTTAATCGAGATCGCTGCTTCCTACTAGGCCTGAGCAGGGCAAAAGTTGTGGCAGAAGTCAGTAAAACTTCGGAAATAGAAACAGATAGTAGGCGGAATATTGGTTGTCTTTAACACTTTTTAATTTTGCTCGTCAGGGGATCCACCACTTATAAAAGTTCTCCTGAGAAGGAGTGAATTGAAGATTACACTGAGGGAGCTGAAGGCCATGAGGCCGCCGGCCAGGGCGGGGCTGAGGCCGATGCCGAAGCTGGGCAGGAGCGCACCGGCAGCCACCGGGATCCCGACCCAGTTGTAGGCGAAGGCCCAGAGGAGGTTTTGCTGGATCTTGCGGAAGGTGGCGCGGCTGAGACGGATGGCTTCCACGACGTCCCAGAGGCGGTTGCGCATGAGGATGATATCGGCAGTCTCGAGGGCGGCAGCGGTGGCAGAGTGCAGAGCCATGCCCACGTCAGCTTGGGCCAGGGCGGGGGTGTCGTTGATGCCATCACCCACCATGGCGACTCTTTGACCCTGGGCCTGCAGATCTCGGATAACCTGAGCTTTGTCTGCCGGCTGCACCTCGGCGATGACGCGGATCCCTGGCACCTGCAAGGCCTGGGCCACCTGCTGGGCCACCTCGGTTCGGTCGCCGGTTAGCAGGACTACCTGCAGGCCCATTTGCCGAAGCCGTTGCAGCGTTGCCCGGGCGTCGGGCCGCAAGGGATCCTGGGCCGCCAACAGCCCCACCAGGGATCCCGCCACGGCCACCCCCACCACCGTTTTGCCAGCTTGTAGCAGCGCCTGGGCTTGGGCCTGCGCTTGCGGGGAAATCGGGATCCCTAGGGCGGCCAGCCCCTCTAAGGAGGCCAAGATGACCTCTTGCCCTTCCACCCGCGCCGAGGCCCCCAGGCCTGGCTGAGTGTAAAACTCGTCGGCAGAGAGCAGGGGTAGTCCTCGCTCGCGGAGGGCCCCCAAAATGGCCTGGGCCAGGGGATGGCGGGTGCCGCTTTCCACCGTGGCCGCCAGTTGCAGCAGCCGAGCCGGATCCAGAGAGGGGTCGAGGGCCAGGCAATCTGTTAGGTGCGGATCCCCCTGGGTGAGGGTGCCGGTTTTGTCGAAGACAACCGTTTGCAGGCGGTGGGTTTTCTCCAGGACATCGCCGCCGCGGATGAGCAGCCCCCGCTCCGCGCCCAGGCCGGTGCCCACCAGAATGGCCGTCGGCGTCGCCAATCCGAGGGCACAGGGGCAGGCCACCACCAGCACCGAGATGGCCAGCTTAAGGCTGAGGAGCAGAGGGGTGGGGTGGGGCGGGTGATCCGCCAGGTGCAGAGGGGAGTGAAGGCCGACCCCCCTCAGGAGCTCGCTGCCCCACAAGGGGATCCCAACCCAGTACCAGAAGGCGAAGGTGAGAAGGGCCAGCACCACCACCCCGTAGGTGAAGTAGCCGGCCACCCGGTCGGCCAGGCCCTGGATGGGGGCCTTGCGGGCCTGGGCTTCTTCCACCAAGCGGATGATCTGGGCCAGGGTGGTGTCTTTGCCGGTGCGCGTAGCTTGGCACAGCAGCAGCCCCGATTGGTTGACCGTCCCGGCCACGACCGGATCCCCTGGCTGTTTGAGCACGGGTAGGGATTCCCCGGTGAGCATGCCCTCGTCCACCGTGGCCTGGCCGGCAATTACTTCCCCATCCACCGGGATCTGCTCGCCAGCCCGCACCTGCAGCCAGTCTCCCACCTGCACCTGTTCCACGGGGCACTGCTCTGCCGCCAGCTCGCCTTTGCTCAGGTCTTCGGCTGGGGATCCTGACCGTTGAGAGGGTCGGACTCGCCAAGCAACGCTGGGGCGCAGGTTGAGCAGCGATTGCAAACTGCTGGCCGCCCGCAGACGGCTCTGCTGTTCCAGGGCCCGCCCCAGCAGGATGAAGCTGAGCAGCATCACCGGCTCTTCAAAGAAGCACTCCCAGCCCACCTGCGGGGCCAGCAACCCCACCAGACTGGCCAGGTAGGCGGATCCGGATCCCAGGGTGACTAGCGTGTTCATGTTGGGGGCCAGCCGCCGCGCCGCCCGCCAGCCGTCCAGGACAAGGCCGCGGGCCGGGCCGACAAAGGTCAGCGTCGCCAACCCCCAGTGCAGCCAGACGTCGTTGAGGACGGGCAGGCCCAGGCGGGCAAAAAGATCCAGGTGTCCAGCGGCAGAAATGAGCAGCAAAAAAACGGCGGTGAGGGCCTGGCGAAGGTGGTCTTGGGCTTGCCGCCGTTGCCGCGCGAGGGGATCCGCAGGCGCGTCCAGGGCATTGTCCCATCCGTCGGGGGAAGGAGCCTGAGCTTGGGGAAAATCGCCCCTGCCGGCGGCGCAAGAGCTGGGAAACCCTGCATCCGTCAAGATCCGGGCCAAATGCTCGGGATCAGGCTGGATCCCAGGGGCAAGTTCCACAAGAGCTGATTCGGTAACCAGGTTAACGCTGGCTTTGACCACCCCCGGCTGATTCAGCAGGGTCTGCTCGACGACCCGAACACAGCCGGCGCAGCTCATGCCCCCAACATGGAGCAGCAGGGATCCCTTTCCAGGCTCTTCCTGAGAGGACGGCTGAGCTATCCGCTCGGGGAACTTCGCATCCGCAGTAGCCATCTCCAATGCCTAGCGGGTCAACACAACTTTTCCCTCACCCCCAGCTCCCTCCCCCAGGGAGAGGGGGGAGCAGCTCCGCGGCAATTGGCAGCGAGCTTGGAGATAAGGAGATACCCCCTATCCTAGCCTTGGCACCCCAGGCCTCTACGAATCTCTTATCCTCGTTGAACCCGCCGCTCAAACTCCTCGCGGGTGGCATCCACCAGTTGCACTGCCTCTGGATAGAGCTGCGGATGGTTTTGCTTGAGCCAACTCAGGAGGCGCGCCAACTGGGCTGTGCAGAGATCCAGATCGGCCTGAAAAATCACCGCCGCCGCCATGTGCTGGGCATACTCAGGCGGGTGGCCTCTTTGGGTTAGCTCTGCAGTCAGGGCAGCCAGAGCCTGCTGACGAATCGAGGGCAAGGGGCCTTCGGGGGTGGACATGGGCAAGATCCCCTAGTCGGCGGAATAGCGGCGCAGGGCCAGGGTCACGTTGTGCCCCCCAAATCCGAAGGCGTTGACCAAGGCCACGTCAACAGCCATCTGCCGCGCCTTATGGGGTACAAAGTCCAGCCCTTCGCACTCGGGGTCGGGGTTATCCAAGTTGAGGGTGGGGGGAACCCAGCCGTGGTAGATGGCTAGGGCCGTCGCTACGGTGGCAATGCCGCCTGCTCCCCCCAACAGGTGGCCGGTCATGGACTTGGTGGCGCTGATGGCTAGGCGAGGGGCATGCTCACCAAAAACTGCCCTGATGGCCTGCACCTCGGCAACATCCCCCACAGGCGTGCCGGTGGCATGGGCGTTGATGTGCTGCACCTGGTCAGGCTGGATCCCGGCATCTTTAAGGGCTAGCCGCATCGCGCGGGCAGCACCTTCGCCCGCGGGGGCGGGATTGGTGATGTGGTGGGCGTCGCAGGTGAGGCCGTAGCCGACGATCTCGGCATAGATCTTGGCGCCGCGAGATCGGGCGTGTTCCAACTCCTCCAGCAGCAGGATCCCCGCCCCTTCCCCCATGACAAAGCCATCCCGATCCCGGTCAAAGGGCCGACAGGCCTGTTCGGGGGCGTCGTTGCGGGTGGAAAGAGCCTTCATGGCGCTGAACCCCGCCACCGAGAGGGGAGTCACTGCCGCTTCTGTGCCCCCCGTAATGGCCACCTGCACTTCCCCCCGCTGGATGAGCCGGAAGGCATCGCCGATGGCGTTGGAGCCAGAAGCACAGGCCGTCACCGTACAGGAGTTAGGCCCCTTGGCGCCAAAGCGAATGGCCACGTGGCCTGCTGCCATGTTGGCGATCATCATCGGCACCATGAAGGGGCTACAGCGATCCGGCCCCTTTTGCAGGTAGATGGTCTGCTGCTCTTCCAAAACCCGGATGCCGCCGATGCCGGTGCCCAAGATCACCCCCACCTGCTCAGCGTTGAGATCGGTAATGCGAAATTGGGCATCCTCCAGCGCCTGTTGGGTGGCGGCCAGGGCCAGATGGACAAAGCGATCGGTGCGCTTGACGTCCTTGCGATCCAGGTAGTCGAGGGGATCAAACCCCTTCACCTCCCCGGCAATGCGGCACTCGTGGCGAGAGGCATCGAAGTGGGTAATTGGCCCAATGCCAGAGCGCCCTGCCAGCAAGCTCTGCCAGAACTCGCCAGGAGAATTGCCAAGGGGGGTTATCGCCCCTAGCCCCGTGATGACAACACGGCGATGGAAGTTGGATGGGATGGACATAGGAGCGGCGGCAGGATCCACGACAACCATGAGCAGTTTCGACCCGGTACCCTCCGGTTAGAAGGAAGGCAAGCCGGCAGAATTGCCCTCTCCCAGGCTAGGCAGCTTTCTTAGAGAGGATGTAGTTGACGGCATCCTGCACAGTGGCAATGCCCTCCGCATCTTCATCGGGGATTTCCAGATCGAACTCCTCCTCGAAGGCCATGACCAGCTCCACCGTATCGAGGCTGTCGGCTCCTAGGTCGTTCTGGAAATTAGCTTCCAGGGTTACTTTGTCGTCCTCTACGCCTAGTTGATCGGACACGATCTTGCGAACACGGCTGTAAACTTCATCTGCGCTCATGCTTGGAACCCTAGATATCGATCGACTGAGAGTGTCTTGGCTAAGCCAACCGGCAGCTATCGAAGTATCCCCTATTGTATCGGACAACGGATCCCCTCTTGTGAAGAGGCTTGCTTTTGTCGCTGCAGAGGGGTGGAGAATTGAGCTGTGGCCCTTTTCGATTGTCGCAAAGAGAAGCTAGGATAGCCTACTGCACCTTTTGATTTGGATTCCCAAGGAGAACTGGCTTCCATGCCCCGCGCCTATGAGACAATGCTGATCGTGCGCCCCGACCTCTCGGACGAACCCTTGCAACAACTCCTCACCGAGCAGGAATCGCTCCTACGAGAAAACGGGGCAACTGGCCTGGAAATTACCAACAGAGGCAAGCGCCGCTTTGCCGGGTTTGAGATGAAGAAGTTCAAGGAAGGCCTCTACATCCAGTTCAACTACGAGGCCGAGCCAAGGACAGTGGCCACCTGGGAGAAAAATCTGCGCATCAACGAGAGCATCCTGCGCTACATGACTCTGCGCGTGAACTAGGTTGACGGGATCCGGGTCTGGAGGCATGGTAAAGGTAGTTGAGCTGCCTTCTTTTAACGCCCCAATAGACTTTACAGTGGCTCTGTCATGAACTCGATTGTCTTGATGGGGGAAGTGGCCAGCGAGCCGGAGCTGCGCTACACTCCCGACAACCTGGCCGTTACCTCACTGGTGCTGCGCTTTCCCAGCTTGCGCCCGGAGGAGCCACCGTACCAAGTGCGGGTTGCCTTTTTTGGAGAGCTGGCCCAGCGGGTGGTGGACACCTGCCGCGTGGGGGATCAGATCACGGTGGAGGGCCAACTGCACATGAATGTGGTGGAGCGGGATGGGCGTAAGGAAAAGTTGGCCGAGATCACCGCGCGTCGCGTCCACCAACTGGGATCGGCGCGGGTTCTCTCTCTGACGGGGATGGGTGAGTCTGCAACTGTGGACTCCTCTGAAGGAGGGGGGGCTTCCCCAGCGGAGCCGGACGATATTCCGTTCTAGCGGTGCAAGTTTTGCTGGGATCCCCTATGTTGCCAAGACTGGGCGCCGGTGAGCCCTTGGCATCTCTGCAAGTGATCGGCCACTCGGTGCAGGGGCGTCCCATTTACCTTTGGCAGCTCACCCAGGGGATCCGCCCCTTGCTGCTGGTCGGCGGCGTACATGGCGATGAGGTGGAAGGCTATGCCCTGATCGAGCGCTACGTGGCTTCTGGGAAATGGAGATCCTTGGAGGGCAGGGCTGCGCTTTGGGCGATCCCATGCCTGAACCCGGATGGCTGTGCCCTAGGGCAACGGCTCAACGCCAACGGCGTGGATCTCAACCGCAATCTGCCCACGCAAGATTGGATCGCGGCTTCTTTGGAAGCTCGCTATCCGCCGGGAGCGGCCCCAGGCTCCGAGCCGGAGACACAAGCGTTGTTGGCGAGTTTGGCCCAGATTCGACCCCGATTTGTCCTTTCTACCCACTCCTGCCAGAACGATCCCTACGTGAACTACAATGGCCCTGCCCTTGAGCTGGCTCAGGTGATGGCTGCTCGCAACGGCCTGCCGGTAACCGACGACATCGGCTATCCCACCCCTGGCTCTTTGGGCACCTGGGCGGGGCAGGAACGGCGGATCCCCACCCTGACGCTGGAACTGCTGCGCAGGCGGTGTTAGAGTGGACAGCCCAGGAGGATGAGTTCTGACCTGTGTCAAGATCTCTGAACTTTCATTGCCAATCCGACAGGTCATCCGAGATGCCCGCGGTTTTCTCGCCCAGTTCTTTTACAACACAGATAGATGAGGGCAAAGAAAAAAGGAACTTGGAGTCGAAACCGAAGTCAAGCCTTGTCTTTTGCCCATCTGTTAGCCATTTGGAGGAAGTCGGTATGTTCAGCAGGATTTTGGTGGCGGTGGATCGGTCGGAGCTGAGCCAGGGAGTGTTTCAAAAGGCCGTCCAACTGGCCAAGGCCATGCAGGCCGAGATGATGATCCTCCATGTTTTGTCCCAGGAAGAGCCCGGTGCCCCAGAGCCGCCCATGATCTTGGGGGTGGATTACAGCTCCACCATCAGCGCTGAGCTGTGGCAGTCTTATCGGGAGCAGTGTGCCATCTTCGAGCAAAACCAGATGGACTACCTGCGCTCGCTGGTGGAGAAAGCCGCTGAGCAGGGAGTTCGCGCCGAGTACCGCCTCAACTACGGCAACCCCGGTCGGGTCATCTGCGACTTGGCCCGCTCTTGGAAGGCGGACTTGATTGTGGTGGGCCGCCGCGGCCACTCCGGCCTGAGCGAGCTGTTTTTGGGCAGCGTCAGCAACTACGTGCTCCACCGGGCCCCCTGCTCGGTGTTGACGATCCAGGGCGAGGCTCTGAAAAAAGCAGCCTCAGCCAAAGAAGAGACAACCACCGCCTCTGCCAGCTAAGAAAAGCCCGCCGGCCACCGCTAGGAGCCTGAGGAAGACCCTCCCCGTTGGTCCCTTGTCTCCTCCGCTTTGCCCTCCAGCAAGCGGTTCACTTCGGTTTCCACGCTGTTGAAGGTGCTGAGGTCGATGACGGCAATATCCGGCTGATAGCTGCTTTGTACATAGGCACGCAGGCCGGCAGACGTCAAGCTCAACCTCAAGGGATCCCGACCGTCCTCGCCCTTGGCCTCAAAGGTCAGCTTCAGATCTGGCTCGGCCAAGGCTTTTTGGGCGTCTGGATCCGTCTCCGGCAGGAACTCCTTGGCGCGGGCGGCATTGAGGCTGGAGAAGAGGGAGCTGAGGTTGACCGGCTGGCCCGGTTGCTCCGGATTTTCCCAGCGCAGATCCAGGGATCCCTTCTCCTGGGGCAGAGGATTGAGGGTAACCCGCTCCCCTTGGGATTCCAGGGTAACTGGGCCCACCTGGTTGGGGTTGAGGCGGGCGATGCGGTGATCCCGCAGCTCCTCGAAGTCGGAGCGGAGAATGTCGGCGGTGCTGGTGAGGAGGGTGGCCACCGCCGGGTGCTCGGAGGTGATGACGTACACCTGGCCCTCTTTTTCCGCTCCCAAGGCCACAGTCAGGGTCTTGCCATCCTTGAGCTCAACGGTTAGCTGGGCAGAAGGCTTCTCCAGACCATAAGGAGCCAGCTCCGCTTTGGTTTCAGCCGGAAACTCCACCGCTTGCAGGCGAGACAACGTATTGAGCAGACGGTCGACGTTCAGGTCATCGGCAGGCAGCTCGCGGGGCTCGACGATCTGCCACGTATTTTCTTGTCGCTCCAAGCGAACGACCTCTGGCTCTGCCTCGGCCAACTGCACCTGCAGAGACTTCACCGCCGCTGTGTCAAAGCGCAGCAGAGTTTTGTCCCGCAAAGCCAGCAGAGAAGGCAAGAGGGATCCCTTCTGGGTGCTGGCCAAGAGCACCACCTCTCCCCCTTCTGGCCTGGCGTAGAAGCCGGAGCCGTCGAAGTTGTCGTTGCCAATGTCCAGGCGGTAGGGATCCCCCTCTTGGGGGAAGAGGGCGATCTGGTGGCGCGGCTTATCTAGGCCGAAGGCCGCCAAATCCTCAGCCCCTTCCAGCGTGATTTGAGGCGTGAGGCGGGAGAAGCTGTTGAGCAACTGCTCCACCGGGAAGTCCAGCGCCGCCGACTGGATGGGACGGATAATGCGCCAACGGGATCCCTCTTCTGCCTCAGGAGTGCGCTCCAAAAGGATTTCCTCCGGTTCCCCCTCTTGCTGCTGGCGAATCTCAATGTGGGCAATGGTGTCGGGGGCAAAGTGGAAAAGCCGCGCCCGCTCCGCTTGCTGCTGCTGGCGCAGTTGCTGGAAGTTGTCAAAGAGGAAATACCCCAGCAGAGCAGCCACTGCCAAGCCCAAGAGAATCCAGGTGCTGCGCTTGAACATGCTCGTCCTCCTTGGCCCTATCGTCTTTGCCACCAGAGCACGGCCCCCGATCCCAACGCCACCAGCGGCAGGAGCACCGTCGATCCCAGCACCAGCCAGCGGAAGTTCTGGCCGGTCACGGCAAGACGGCGGTCGGTGATGGATTTGGGGCGAATGGAGATCTGTTCGGTTCGCTCAGTGAGCCAGTTGAGGGTGTTGAGGAAGAGATCGCGGTTCCCCTGCTGCCTCAGGTTGCCGTCGAGGGCGAAGTTGACGTTGCCGATCACCACCAGCCGAGCCTCGGTCGGCCCCTCCTGGGATTCTGAGGTCTTCTGATCGCCTTTCACCTGGCGGGTCAGGGCTACGCCCAGGGTCAGGGGGCCGGGCTTGTCTTGATCCGGGTCAAATTGCAGCGGGCCGGCCTCTAGGTTGGGGCTGGTCTCTCCCCAGCTCTGCGGGCTGGTGCGCAGCAGAGGCGTGGCCTGGATCCCTTCGCGGACCTCAGTGTCTACAGAACGGGCCAGGGGGAAGAGGGTCATCAGCCGCTGTTCTGCCAGGGGAGCGGTGATGGGGTGATCCCCGTAGGTGGTAACCAGGGCCACCGCCGGCCCCGTGCCCAAAAGCTGGCTGACGCTGCTCACCTCAATGATGAAGTCATCCCCCAAAACCACGCCCCACTCCTCCAGCAAGGGATCCAGGCCGGCATCCACCCGTGGCCCAATCAAGAGCAGCAGCCGCCCCCCTTTGGCCAGGTAGTCCTGCAGCTTCTCCACCTCGCCGGGGAAGAGAGCCCGCTGCGGCCCTGCCAAGACCAACACATCCGCCTCCTCTGGGATCTGCGACTGCACCAGGTTCAGCGGCTCCACCCGGTAGCCCTCCTGGCCGAGGGCTGCCACCGCCTGGGCCAGGGTTGGGGTGCCCTCGCGAGCTTCCAGGCTCACCTCCCCATGCCCCTGTACAAAATAGGCCACCACTTCGCCGCGGTTAACCACCTTGGCCAGCACAGGGGTGAGCTTACTCTCCAGCTCAGGGGCGGGCGGCTGGGGCAGTTGTTGGCGGTTATTGCCCGATTCGACCACCAGGGTGTTATTTTGGGTAACCTGCAGCCGCTGGACAGTGAGGGGATCGCGGTTGGGATCCACAAACTCAAACTGGAAGCGCTCGGGGTTGAGGCGGCGGTAGCGCTCCAGCTGTTCCCGCAGGTTGGGATCGGGGGCGGTGGTGACCACCCAGACTTTCATTGGCTGGGCCAGCCCTTGCACCAATTGCCGCGTCTGGGGGGAGAGGGTAAACAGCCCCTCTTCCGTGAGATCCAGGCGCAGGTCGTAGCGCGCCGCCACCACATTCACCAGCACCAGAATGACGGCCATAGCCGTCACCGCCACCAGGATGTTGGCGTTGGTTTGAGTAGAGCGCAGGCCCAGGAAGACGCCGACTTCCCGTTGGTGGGTGAGGCCCCACACCACCACTAGGGCCAGGCCTGCTGCCAGCAGGCTCAGCGGCACAGCCGTCCAGCCGGTGAGGGCAGCTCCCACCAGCAGGCCGATGGCCACGACGCCAAGGCCGACGATCCCCGTCCAATCTGCCAATGCCTGCCAAGCTTTCATCACCGCACTCCTCCCAACGCAACCCTAGCTCTGCTGCCAGCGCAGGCTTTCCACCGATTGCACCGTGGCAAACAGCCCCAGCACGATGATGCTGAGGAAAAGGACAACACTGCTGCTGCTGAGGATCCCTTGCACCCAGTTGCTGTACTGCTGCAGCAGCGAGACATGCCTCAGAGTGGCGGCAATCCAGTTGCTCTCCTGGCCGGCTGCCGCGTCGATGACCCAGAGCAGCAGGATCAGCCCAAAGGTAGCCACCGCCGCAATAAGGGTGCTGTCGGTCAGGGAAGAGATGAACAACCCCAGGGCCATGACGCTGCCGGCCAGCAGAGCAAGCCCCACATAGCCCATCAGGGTCAGGCGGTAGTCCACTGCTGGGTTGGCGCTACTCAGCACCAGCACGTGGTAGACCAGCGGCGGCAGCAGCAGCGTGATGAAAAACACCCAGACCGCCAGCCACTTGCCCAGGGCCACCTCTAGGTTGGTGATGGGGGAAGTGGCTAAGAGCTCCATGGTGCCCCGCCGCCGCTCCTCGGCGTAGGAGCTCATGGTAAAGATGGGCAATAAAAATAAGGAAAGCGTGCCCAGCAGATTGAGAAACTGCTGCGACAGGATGGTGGCGGCATCAAAAGGGTTCTCTTGGCCAAACTGGGCAAAGAGATCCACCTGCTGCGAGAAGTTGATCACCCGCACCAAGATGTTGACGAAGAAAAACCCCGCCAGTCCCCAGAACACCGCCGCCACCACGTAGGCAATGGGGGAGGTGAAGTAGCCGCGCAGCTCTTTGCGAAAAATGGCAACCACGCCGTTCATGCCGCTTCCTCCAACGCGCCTTCGGATCCCTCTTGGGTAGTGAGCTGCAGGAAAATCTCCTCCAAAGAAGCCTGGGGACGGCCGATCTCGTAGAGGTCGATCCCCGCCTGTACCAGGGCCCTGGCCACCTCCGGGATCCAGCCTTCTGCAGAAACATGGCTCTTCAGGTGCACCTGCCAGCGAGGGGGATCGGATCCCAGGGCCTGCAAGCTCACCACCTCCACCTGGGGCAGGTTCTGCAGGGCCGCTCGGATGGCCGTTTCCTCAGGAGCGCCCACCACCAGCTTCGCCTGCTGCCGATCCTGAAGCTGGGCCGTCAGCTCGGCGGGCGTGCCAATGGCCGCCACCTGGCCGCGGTTGATGATCACCACCCGGTCGCAGGTCATGCTCACCTCCGGCAGGATGTGGGTGGAGAGGATGATGGTGTGCTCTCCTGCCAGGCTCTTGATGAGGTTGCGCACCTCGATAATTTGCTTGGGATCCAGCCCAATCGTGGGCTCGTCCAGGATGATCACCGGCGGGTCGTGCACCAGGGCCTGGGCCAGGCCCACCCGCTGCTTGTACCCCTTGGAGAGCTTGCGGATCAAGGTGTGGCGCTTGTCTTCCAGGCTGCAGCGGCGGATCACCTCGTCCACCCGTCGCGGCCGATCCCCGGCGCTGACCCGTTTGATCTGGGCGACAAAGTCCAGGTAGCTCTCCACCGTCATGTCCGGGTAGAGGGGCGGGTTTTCTGGCAGGTAGCCGATGCGCTGCCGCACCGCCATAGGGTTTTCATGCACATCGAACCCGGCCACCCGCGCCGTCCCCTCGCTGGCAGGCAAATAGCCAGCCAAAATGCGCATAGAAGTGGTTTTGCCGGCGCCGTTGGGCCCCAGAAACCCCATGATCTCGCCGGCGTTGACCTGGAAAGAGATGTCGCGGATGGCCGTAAAGCTGCCGTAGGTTTTGCTCAGATGTTCCACTTCGATGGCAGCCTTGGTTGCAGGAGCAGTGGATAAACCTGTCATCGGCGGCTCCTAACCTAGAGGGTCAGCGGGAGTTGGCCAACAGCTCAAGTCCGGAGATGGGAAAGCGCGCAGCCCTTCTCTTGTGAAATAGGCGGAGGTTGAGAGCAACAGAGGCAGCAGCGCCGAGGCCATCAGCAAACTTAGCACAGCAGCGGCAGGGATCCGCAAACACAGCCAGCTCCTTCCCCCCTTTGGTGGGGACTCAAGGTACCAAGGATCCCCACTCCTCCAGCCCCAAGACCCGGCTCTCCCCTAGGCGGGCCGGCACCACCTCGCCAATGGGAAAGGCTTCGGGGAGCAGGGATCTCAGCCGATTTTCCGCCTCAGGAGGGATCACCAGCACATAGCCTACCCCCAGGTTGAAGGTGTTGAACATCTCCAAGGTCTCCACTTGGCCTTGCTCCTGCAGCCAGAGAAACTCCGGTGGGATGGGCCAACTGTGGGGCTCTAGCCGCGCCGCCTGCTCCGGAGCCAAACAGCGGGGCAAGTTTTCTGGGATGCCGCCGCCGGTGATGTGGGCCATGCCGTGGAGGGGGATCCCTGCTGCCTGCAGCCGCTGCACTGCCTGGACATAGATGCGGGTGGGAGTGAGAAAGACCTCCGCCAAAGGCCGATCCCAGCCAGGGGGTTGGTGATCCCAAGGCCAGCCCCGCTCGGCCACAATGCGCCGCACCAGGCTAAAGCCGTTGCTGTGCAACCCGCTGCTGGGCAAGGCCCACAACCGATCCCCAAGCTGCACCCGCGAGCTGTCGAGAACGTCTGCCCTCTCGACGATCCCGACGCAAAAACCCGCCAGGTCGTACTTGCCGGGCGGGTAAAACCCCGGCATCTCTGCCGTCTCCCCCCCCAGGAGTTGGCAGCCGGCCTCCTGGCAGCCCTCCAAGATGCCGTCGATCACCTGCCAAAGCGCTTCCGGCTCCAGCTTGCCGGTGGCAATGTAGTCCAGGAAAAACAGCGGCCTGGCCCCCACCGTCAGCACATCGTTGACACACATGGCCACCAGGTCGATGCCCACGCCGCGGTGCTGCCCCCACTGCTGGGCGATCTCCAGCTTGGTGCCCACTCCATCAGTGCCGGCAACCAGAACCGGGGCCCGGTAGCCCGCCGGTAGCTCCAACAAGCCGGCAAAGCCGCCAATGCCGCCCAAGGTTCCTGAAGAACCTGAAGACTGAGCTTGAGAGCCTTCAACGCGCTCCCGGATCCCCTTGACAAAAGCGCGTCCGAGTTCAATGTCAACCCCTGCTGAGCGGTAGTCCAAGATGCCGAAAATCCTTATGCTGACGGGACTTGGGCTTTTGCCCTTGGCCGGGCAAGCTTGTCAACTTCGAAACCTATGGTACATTAACTTCTGTTTTACTGTCGCATTGGACGTTGTACAGGAGTTTCGAGAGGAGCGCGGCCTCATGCGAAATTGGAAGCGGCTTGGACAGGGACTGGCTCCCGCCCGCCAAGTGGGCTTGGTCGGCTGTCTCTGTGTTACGGCCTTCAGCTTGCCGGCAGGTATGTTGGGCAGCCCAACCTCGCGGGCGCAAGCCTCAACTCGCAGCGGCTCCCCTAGTGCCAGAGCAACCCAGCTATCCCCCAAAACCCACTCCCTCTCCCCGGCAACTGACCTTGTCTCTCCCCCCCCCCCCCCCCCCGCAGCCAAACTCGGCACCTTGAACCCCCAACACTCGCAGTCTCTTTCCCTGGCTCGCCGGGCAATCCCTTCTCGGCCAATGGAAGAGCCCATCCTCAAGATCGGCGAACAGCAGCAGTCGTCCAGCCAGCCTGTCTCCACCCTCTACGACTACCAGATGGACGGGCGGCAGGTGGTCACCGTCTACGTTCGGGATCTCCCCGTTGTCAGCTTTGTCGAGCAGCCCGGGTTGGAGTCGCCGCTGCTGCGGGCCAGCTCCCTCGTGGCCCGGCTCAACCAAATGGCCCAGGGATCCCTGAAGGACACGACCATTACTCTGGCTTGGGCAGAGCCCCAATCCGGGGATCCCCTCTACGCGGTTCGGGTAAACGACGAGGAATTGCTGCGCATCGACGAAGGAGTGCTGCTGCTGGATAACCAACGCCCGGTGGATACAGCGGTTTTGGCTGCCAATCGTCTGCGCCGTCTGCTGCTGGATGCCCCTCCTCTTGCCCCTTCGGCCCTGCCCCAGCCGGCCACCCTGACTGCCGCCAAAGCCACCGCTGCCCGCCGATCAGAAACTCAGGCCCAGGCGCAACCGGACTCTGTCCGAGTGGTCGGGCCTGTGCAAGAAGGGATCGCCTCCTGGTATGACCTGCACCCCACCCGCCACGAGATGACAGCTGCCCATCCCACCCTCCCCTTCGGCACCGAGGTGCGGGTAACCAACCTGGACAACGGGCGCCAGGCTGTCGTGCGCATCAACGATCGCGGCCCCTTCATCCCCGGTCGGATCATCGACCTTTCCCTGCGGGCGGCGGAGGCCCTGGGGATGGTGCGCTCGGGGCTGGCGCCGGTGCGCCTGGAAGTCGTGCAGCGCTAGCTAAGGCACGGGCGAAAAGCGCTTGGAATCGGGCGAGTAGTGCCAAGCAATGCCGTCCGGATCCCGGCTGCGGCTCCACTCGGGAAACCCACTCTTGAACTTCCAGTAGGTGATGGCGGAGACCACCACCCCCAGCCGCTCTGCCAACTGAGTTTGGTTGAGGGGGCGCAGCGTCGCCCGCGGCACTGTAATCGCCTCCTCGGCAGCGGCAGGGCTGGGCGGCGGGGCAGGACAGGCCGCCGCTGCGGGGGGCTCGGAGAGGGTAGCCGTAGCTGTGGCTGGCGGCTTCTCCCCTTCTAGCAGGCGACTCCGGCTGGGCTCCTGGGCCCGCAACAAGCTAAACTGGCTCAGCAGGCCGACATTTTCCAGGTTTAGCAAATCTTCCAGGTTAGAAGTCTGATGAATCAGTTCCAGCTCGCGGTGAAACTCTTCCTCCAGCACCCGTAGGTAGTGCTGCCGCTTCTGCTCCGACTCTGCCTCCTTGAGCAATCCTAGGGCAAACTTGAGGTTCGAGAGGGGCTCACTCAGATCTTGCAAGAACTTCTTGAACAAAGTGCCCTTGACCTCTGCAAACTGCTGCAACTGCTGCAGCTTCTGTCGCAGCTCCTCCAGCCTTTTCTCCTCCAGCCTGCGGCTTTCTAGGCTCTGCCGGTGGTTGTGCAAGGCAATTTCGATGGCGGTGTAGAGCTCCCGCTCTTTGAAAGGTTTGATGATGTAGCCAAAAGGCTGTGTCTCCTTAACGCGAGAGAGAGTGTCCTCATCAGCGTAGGCCGTCAGGTGCACCACCGGAATGTTGAAGCGCTCGGCGATCCGCTTGGCGGCTTCAATACCGTCGAGATCCCCTTTCAAAACGATGTCCATCAAGACCAAGTCCACCGACATTTCCTCCAGCCATCGGATCGCTTCTTCGCCAGAGGACGCGATGGCCGGCACCGCATAGCCAAATTTTTTCAGGACGTTGGCGATATCCTTGGCGATGATCTTCTCGTCTTCGACAACCAGAATGCTGCCTTTGGCAAGCATGGGAACTTTCTTCAAGGCTGGCTCCTCGGAAAGGTAATGATGAAAGTGGTACCCGACTTGTTTCTCAATTCTATCTTGCCCTGGAGCTGATCGGTGAGAGTTGCAACCAGTTGTAAACCCAAAGATTGAGTTTCCTTGAAATCGAAGTTGCTGGGCAGGCCAATGCCGTTGTCAGAGACGCGCAACTGAGTATAAGTACGGGTTTGCTTAAAGTGGACGTCGATCTGGCCGCTGCGGCCTTTGGGAAAGGCGTATTTGAGGCTGTTGGTGACCAGCTCGTTGATGATCAGGCCACACAAAACTGCCTCATCGAGGTTGAGGCGGATCCCTTCGGCGCGGATGCTGGCGCGAATGATCTCGGGGTTCACGCCGTAGGAGTGGAAAAGATTAGAAATTAAATTGTGGAGGTACTGCCTCAAATCCACAGCAGCCAGGTTGTTGGACTGGTACAGGCCCTCGTGGATCAAAGACATCGCCTGAATGCGGCTGCCGGCGTCCTTAAAAACGCGGGCATACTTGTGGCTTTTGATTTGATCCGCCTGGAGCCGCAGCAGGCTGGAGATGATCTGCAGGTTATTTTTGACGCGGTGGTGGATCTCCCGCAGCAGAATCTCTTTTTCCTGCAGGGCCGCCTGAATCTGCAGCTCCGCCCGTTTTTCTTCGGTAATGTCTTCAGAGATGCCGATGATGAAGAGGTTTTTGCCTTCGGGATCCCGCACTGCTGAGACTGCCAGGCGACACCAAACCACCTTGCCGCTGCGGTGGATATAGCGTTTTTCCAGGTGGTAGCGATCCCGTTGGCCGTTCAAAACTTCCTGGAAGAGTCGCCAATCTTCCTCGAGGTCGTCCGGGTGGGTGAGGTCGCAGAAGCTCTTGTTGACCAATTCGGCGCCGCTGTAGCCAAGGATCTCTTCCAGGGCGGGGTTCACCTTGAGGTAACGGCCCTGCCTATCGACGATGGAAATGCCCAGGGCCGACTGCTCAAAGATGCCCCGCAAACTCAGCTCGCTTTGGCGAAGGGCTGCCTCGGCTTGCTTGCGCTCGGTAATGTCCAAAATTTGGCTGAGAAAGTAGCTGGGATCCCCTTGGGCGGTGCGCACCAGGGTGATGCGGAGAAGGGCATAGACAATTTGCCCGTTCTTGTGAATGTAGCGTTGCTCCTGTTCGCAGTGGTGCACCTCGCCGGCCAGCAGGCGGTTGGTGCTCTCCAAGGTGACGGCGATGTCGTCGGGATGGGTGATGTCGAGGACGGTTTTCCCCTCGAGATCTTCTAGGGTGTAGCCCAGGGTTTCGGTAAAGGCGGCGTTGATTTGAAAATAGGTGCCATCCAGGTGGGTCATGGCCTTGGCGATGGGGGACCACTCAAAGGATTGGCGGAAGCGTTCTTCGCTTTCTTTGAGGGCCACTTCTGCCTCGACGCGGGCGCTGATGTCGATCACCTGGTTGAGAAACTGGGTGGGCTGGCCGGCTCCATCGGTAAGCAGGGCGGCCTGGAACAGCACATGGACAACTTGGCCGGAACGGTGGATGTAGCGAATCTGCCGCTGGCTGATGGAGACTTTGCGTGTCAAGAGAGCCTCGTTAGCCGCCAGCAGTTGGTTGACATCGTCGGGGTGGAGGATGTCCAGTTGTTGCCGACGCTGCAACTCTTCGGGGGTGTAGCCGACGATCTGGGCAAAGGCCTCGTTGACCTGGATAAATCGCCCCTGCAGATCCACCAGAGCAATGCCGTTGGGAGCCAGCTCAAAGATCTGCCGGAAATGATTGGCGCTCTGTTGCCAGGCTTGCTCTATACGACGACGTTCGGCTTCCAGTTGCTTGGACTCGGTGATGTCTTCGGCGATCCCTGCCACCCGGTAGACCTTGCCCTCTTTGTCGAGGATGGGAAAGGTGCGTTCTCGCAGCCAGAGGAGGCGGCCATCGGGGCGGCAGAGGCGAAAAACCACATCGGTGGGTTGGCCCTGAAGTTGGGCTTGAAAAATGGCGGGGAACAGCCAGCGATCGTCAGGGTGAATGCGGCGCATCCAGGCCTGGGGATTGGCGTAGGCCTCTGCAGGGGAAAGGCCCCAAATGGCTTCACAGGCGGGGCTGACGTAAATCAGCTCTTTGCCGCAGAGCGTTGAAATCCAAAACAGTTGCTGGCTGTTCTCAGCCAGTTGCAAAAAACGATGTTCGCTCTCTCTGCGGGCTTCTTCCAGTTGCTGTTGCCGTTCTTTAAGCTGGCGGGAGGCTGTAATATCGGTAACAAACCCTTCAAAATAGAGGGGCTCCCCCTGCTCGTTGTACAGGGCGCGGGCGTTTAAAGAAATCCAGATTTTTTTGCCGTCCTTGCGGCAGACCTGCTGCTCCGCGTGCACGACCTGGCCTTCCTTCAGCATGCGCTGTACGAACTCAGATCGCTGCTCTGGATCGCCGTAGATCTGAGTGCCGATATCGGAGACGTGGCGCATCAAATCTTCCGGGGATTCGTAGCCGAAAATATGGGCCAGAGCCGGGTTGGCCACCAGATATTTCCCTTCTGGAGTGGTTTGAAAAATCCCTTCGACGGCGTTCTCGAAGATCGGCTGGTAGCGGGCGGCGGTGCTGCGGCTGTGCTGCAGTTGCGTCTGGAGCTGCTCGAGGGCTTGTCGCTGCTCCTGGGCCTGGAGCAGGATGTGTCGCAGGCTAAGGGCGATGAGGTCGATCTGTCCCCGTTCGGGGAGGCTCAGTTGGCGGGGGCGCTCCCCCAGCAGGTAAAGTGTTGCCAGCCGCCTCCCTCCCTCATCCAGCAGGGGAAAGGCTTCCTGAAAGGGCCAAGATCCGCCGATGGGGTTGGGCGGCTCGTTGCCGGGGATCTGCTGGGGGTTGGGGTAGAGGATCCCTTTTGCAGGCGAGTCGGAATGGGATCCCGGCTGGACCAGTTCTAGATAGACCCAGGGTACGTTCAGCAGTTGCCCCAGCAATTGCAACAGCGGGTACAGCGCCGCAGCGGACTCTGTCTTCAGTTCAGTTGGAAGGGACAGCTCTTCCCTGGCGGCGGCCTGCCCGGCAACACAACCGTTCACAACGGATCTTGGTGACCTAGAAATGGGAGGCGACATGGGAAAAACTCGGCTGGGAAGCTAGCTCTACCCAGTCCATCAGGATAGATGGGGGGTACCTGTTGAGTTGGTCTTCACAGGGCAAAAAGCAAGGGATCCCCTCCAGGTACGCCCGTTCTGCACCCCCTATCTATACTTTAGCGATGCTCTGGAGAAACTTTAGTGAAACATGCTGCTGACGGAGCTGTCTTCGTGAATGCGCCAGATCGCTTCTCCCAGCACGCTCGCCACCGAGAGGACGGTTAAGCCTGGAAAATGCCGCTCTGGAGGGATGGGGATGGTGTTGGTGACGATCACCTCTTCAAACAGCCCGCCCTGCAGGCGTTCGATGGCGGGATCGGAAAAGACCGGGTGAATGGCGCAAGCGTAAACCGCCTTGGCTCCCGACTTGCGCAGCAACTTTGCCCCTTCGGAAATGGTGCCCGCCGTATCGATCATGTCATCCACAAGGATGGCGATTTTACCGCGCACATCGCCAATGAGGTTCATGACTTCCACGTCGTTGTGGGCCTGGCGGCGCTTGTCGATAATCGCCAGCGGGGCTTCCTTGAGTTTTTTGGCAAAGGCGCGAGCCCGCGCTACTCCCCCTACATCGGGAGAGACGACCACAATATCCTCGTCGAGCAGGCCTTTTTCTTTGAGGTAGGCCTGCAGAACCGGCTGGGCATAGACGTGGTCGAGGGGGATGTCGAAGTAGCCCTGGATCTGGGCCGAGTGGAGATCCATGGCCAGCACCCGGTGGGCTCCCGCCTGGGTGATCATGTTGGCCACCAGCTTGGCGGTGATGGCTTCCCGTCCGGCGGTTTTGCGGTCGGCGCGGGCGTAGCCGTAGTAGGGCAAGACGGCGGTGATCTGGCGGGCCGAGGCGCGGCGGCAGGCGTCGATGATCACCAACAGCTCCATCAGGTGATCGTTGACCGGGCGGCAGGTGGGCTGCACCAAGTAGACATCGGCACCCCGGATCGACTCCTGGATTTGGATGTACAGTTCCCCATCGGCAAAGCGCTTGCGCAGTATCGGGCCCAGATCCAAGCCCAAATATCGAGCTACCTCCTGGGCCAGGGCGGGATTGGCACTGCCGGAAAATATCTTAAGCCGGTTGCTCTCAGAAACAGGCGGCAGGGGGGAGGGGCGAAGAAAAGGGGCAGAGCGAACCACAGATCGGTATTGAACTCGTCCGTAGCTAGCGCCCAAAGGCACGCTCCGTTATCGTAGCATTAGCTTTTCCCACCTCAGCAACTGGGTTTTCAGAGTTTTATTTCTTCATACTAATCCCCAGGGAATGCAGCGATGGGCTCCCAAGATACCGTTTCGGGATCCCGGCAGCAGGTCTTGCGGGGGTTGCAAGCCTGGCTGGAGCTGGGTTTGCTGACGCCAGAGCAATTTCGCCATCTGGTGGAGCAGTATCGGCTGGAGCGCCAAGCGGAGGAGGAAGAGCGGAAGGCAGCAGCAGTCTCTCCCGGCAACGGGATCCCGGCCAGCCTGGGCTCGGCCTACGTGCTCTGGATCTTGGGTTTGTTCGGCCTTTGCGGCCTGCACCGTTTTTACCTGCGCCGCTGGCGCACAGGGCTGCTCTGGCTGCTGACTTTTGGGCTGTTGGGGATCGGTCAGCTCTTGACTTGATTTGGATCCCGCAGATGGTGCGGGAAAGAAACGCTCGCTTGGCCGGCTCTGGGGTTGTCGCGCCGGGAGAAGAGCCCCAACCTGTTCGCGCTGGCGGGACGGAGTCCTTGACCGGCGATCCCTCCTCTCCCCCGGAGATGGCTGTATTGTTGCGCAACTTGCTGTCTGAGCTGAGCGTGGCTTGGCTGCTGCTTTTGGGCCTGTTTTTGGTGGTGGTGTCTTCGGGGGTGCTGGCGGCCAGCCTCTGGGAAGAGTTTTCCCCGACAGCTCAGTACGGGGTGCTCTTGGCCTATACGGCGGCGTTTGGGGTGGGGGCGGGGCGGCAGGAAGGGCTGCGTCTGACAGGCCAAACCCTGGAGGCTATTGCCCTGCTGCTGCTGCCGATCAACATGTGGGCGCTGGACGGGCTGGGGATCCCGTGGGGGATCCGGGTTGTTGCCTTGGGGTTACTCATAGGGATCCCCTTGGCGGTTTGGCGACGGGCTCGCTTGCTGGGGGTGGGTTCCGCTTTCTACGAGACATTGGCCCATTTTTTGGCTCTCTCCAGCCTGCACCTCTTCTGGAGCCTGGGGCCGTCGGAGTTTCGTCCTACTGTTGTTCTCGGGATCCTCTATCTGGGGGTTGTCGGCGCGGTGGCCTACACCTGGAGCCGCCGCTTGCTGCAATGGCGGGGAGCGAGGCTGTGGCCAATCGGGGCGGCTGGATCCCTGTTGATCTGGCGGGGGTTGCTCTCGGGGCAGGTGCAGGTGTCGCAGTTGGGGTTGGGCGGATCCCTCTTGCTTTTGAGCTTTCCCCATCCGGCAATTCGCTTTTGGCATTTGCTGTTGAGTACTGGCATCCTGGCCTGGTGGCTACAGCAGAAGTCCGGGGTTGGCAATGGGTGGGTGTTCCTGACCCATGCCTACTGGCTGGGGGCGCTTCTGGCCGGGATCCTCTGGCTTGGGCCTGACTCAAGCCTGTCTGCTTGGGGGGGTATCCTGCTGCTGCTGGGCTTGCTGCAATGGGCGGGACGGGTGGCGCTGGGCGGGCGGTTGTCGGCACCGGCAGGACAGAGATTGCGGCTGTGGCAGCAGAGTGCCGTTCGCGGTAGCGGGACGGAGTCCTTTGGCATGGGGCTGGTGCTGCTGGGATCCAGCTACCTCGTGTTTTTGGCGCAGGGCGCGGAGTCCATTGGCTGGCTGTGGCTGGCGGTGCCCTTGGTTTTGAACCCACGGGCAACTGTGGGCAGGGTTTTGGCTGGTGGGGCTGGGCTTGGCTTTGGGAGTACTGGGTCTGGCGCTGCGGGTGCGGGCCTACCTGTGGGCGGGCACCCTAGGCTTTGGCCTGGGCGTCTTGCGGCAGGGATGGCTGTTGATAACGACTTACCCGCTGCTGCTGTGGGGCATGGGCATCCTGCTGGGCCTGCTTCTGATTTGGACGGCAGCCAATTTTGAGCGGCGCCGAGAACAGGTGGGATCCCGGCCCTCTGCCTGGATAGAGCAACTGCAGAGCTGGGAATAGAGATAAACTGGTGCCGGCGTCGCTCCATCAGATATGGCCCTCTTCCTGCACAGCGCCGATCCAAAAGTGCCCCCCCAGTCAAGGTGGAAACGGCTCCTGCAGCAGATCTTGTCGCTTTGGCGGGAGTTCGACGGCATCTTGCTGGCCACGGTGCTGGCCTTGACGGGCATCGGCATTGTTGCCATCCGCAGCGCTGTCTGGGAGCGCCCCATCAGCCACTACTGGCTGCAGCAGTTGATCATGGCCGGGATCAGCCTGGTGTTTTTGGCGATGGTGGCGCGGATCCCCTATGAGCGGCTGCTGCGCTGGCACTGGTTTACCTATGGCCTGACCTTGGCGGGCTTGGTTGCAGTGCTCTTTTTCGGCACGGCAGGAGGGGGGGCGGAGCGGTGGATCTCCATTGCCGGCGTCCAGGTGCAGCCTTCCGAGTTTGCCAAGTTGGGGGTCATTATTACCCTGGCGGCCATTTTGCACCACTGGCCGATCAAATACTTCAGCCAAATTTGGGTGGCCGTTGCTGTCATCGCCCCTCCTTGGGTTTTGATCTTCCTACAGCCCAACTTGGGCACGGCCCTGGTGTTTGTGGCCATCTTGCTGGCCATGCTCTACTGGGCCGGGGCCAAGGGCAGTTGGATCCTTTTGCTGCTGTCGCCGGGGGTGGGGGCCATCCTCTACGGCCTGCACACCCGCCCCGAGCTGAGCTGGATGCTCTGGGTCTGGCTGATCTGGTGCTTGGGCATGGCGAGCCTGGCGGCTTGGCGGCTGCCTTGGCGGTGGACAGGAGCGATGACCTTTGGAGTGCTCAACCTGCTCTCCGGGCATCTGGGCCAGGTGGCCTGGCACATCCTCAAGCCCTACCAGCGGCGGCGGCTGGAGATCTTCATCGATCCCATGCAAGAGCCCTGGGGATCTGGCTACCACCTGATTCAGTCCCGCATCGCCATCGGGGCCGGCGGGCTCTGGGGCCGTGGCATCCAGCAGGGCACCCAAACCCAACTGGACTTCATCCCCGAGCAGCACACCGACTTCATTTTCTCGGCCATTGGGGAAGAGATGGGCTTTGTCGGCACCCTGACGGTGCTGATTCTGTTTTGGATTCTCTGTGCACGGCTCATCTGGATTGCCCAGGGGGCCAAGGACAATTTTGGCTCCCTAATTGCCATCGGGGTGCTGGCGATGATCCTCTTTCAGGCAGTTGTCAATATCGGCATGACCATCGGCCTGGCCCCCATCACCGGCCTGCCCCTGCCTTTTTTGAGCTATGGCCGCTCGGCTCTGCTGACCAACTTTCTGGCCATTGGCCTGGTGGAATCGGTGGTCATGCACCGCCAACGCACCACCTTATTCAGGTAATTTCAAGAGTTTTCTTCTCCCTCCTTTTCTGGCGACGCTGGCTCAGGTCGGTAGCCATGCCGCTCCGCAGCGCTCTCCTATCCGCGCGCAACGCTGCTGACGAGCCAGGGATCGACCCCTGCTTCTACTCCCTCCTAGTCTTTTCGTCCTCTCTCCTGGAGGGCCCTGGCGCGGTTGAGATCTCGATGCACCTACCCCACTTGCCTATGCGGTGGGGTAGTCAGACGCTGCCCAAAACCCCCTCCCGCCTAAAGAGCTGGCACGACTGCAACGCCTGCGGCAAGGGGTGTAAATTGCCAACGCGCCAGCACTAAGATGGGGACATCGAGTCCTGGGTTGTCAAGCTCCCATGTCGCCTCTCGATCCCGCGCTTTACTTTGACCACAGCGCCACCACTCCGCCTCGGCCGGAGGTGATCGAGGCCATGCGGCTGGCGATGCAGGAAAGTTGGGGCAACCCCTCCAGCTTGCACGCTTGGGGCGAACGGGCGGCCATGGCCATGGAACGGGCGCGGCAGCAGGTGGCCGAGCTGCTCAACTGTGAGCCGGAGACGCTGCTGTTTACCTCCGGCGGGACGGAGTCCAACAACCTGGCCCTGTTTGGGGTGGCGCAGCGCTACTCCACTCCCCAGCACCTGATCATCTCCAGCGTCGAGCACGCCTCGGTGGAGAATGCCGCCCGCCGCTTGCAGGCCCAAGGCTGGAAGGTAACCCGCCTGCCGGTGAACGCCGCCGGCCAGGTGGATCCCCAAACCCTGCTCCGGGCGCTGCAGCCCACCACCGTGCTGGTCTCCATCGTCCACGGCCAGAATGAGGTGGGATCCCTGCAGCCCATTGCCGAGCTGGGCCGCCTCTGTCGCCAGGCGGGAGTTCTCTTCCACACCGACGCGGTGCAGACGGTGGGGCGGATCCCCTTGGATCTGGCGCAACTGCCGGTGGACCTGCTCTCCCTGTCTGGGCATAAGCTTTACGGGCCGCAGGGGGTGGGGGCGCTCTACGTACGCCCGGGGGTGGAGCTGCAACCGCTGCTGCGGGGGGGCGGGCAAGAACGGCGGCTGCGAGCTGGCACCCAGGGGATCCCTGCCATTGTCGGTCTAGGGGTGGCAGCGGCCTTGGCAGCCCAAGAGCTGCAGCAGGAGACGGCCCGCCTGCGGCAGTTGCAACGGCAGCTGGCCCAGTTGCTGGCCTCTGTGCCAGGTTTGCGGCTAACTGGCCCCTCGGATCTGGAGCAACGCCTGCCCCACCACCTCAGCTACTGCACTGCCGCCATGCCGGGGAATGTGCTGGTGAGGGAGATGAGCCGCCAGGGGATCGCCATCAGCGCCGGCTCTGCCTGTAGCAGCGGCCAACGGATCCCCAGCCGCATCCTTTTGGCCATGGGCTATTCCGAGGCCGAGGCCCTGGGATCCATCCGCCTCAGCCTGGGCAAGGCCACCACCCAAGCCGCAGTTGAACAGGTGGCGCAGTCGCTGCGGGCTCTTCTCCTCTCGGCTGCGGGCGCTGGATCCCTTGAGGAGAAGGCAACCCAACCCCTGCCAGCGGCTCCTGCCGCTGAATTGGCGGCTGGGCTAAGGTGATAGAGAGTTACAGGGCTGGTCGTTATGGCTGAGATGAGTCCCTATCAAGTGTTGGGAGTCAGCGAAGAAGCCTCCTTTGAGGAGATCCAATCGGCGCGGGCACGGCTCCTGGCCAGCTTGGGTGCGGATGAACAGCAGCAGGAGCGGGTGGAACAAGCCTACGACGCCATCCTGATGCAGCGCCTGCGCCTGCGCAAGGAGGGCAAGATCGCCGTCCCCGACCGCATTCGCTACGCTGAACAGCGGGCTGCCCGTCCAGAGACAGAACCGAGTTTGCCCCGTCCCGCTGCCCAAAATCCCCCCTGGATCAGCCGCTGGCTGGATAGCCCCTCTGCCCCGGATATGCTCTGGCCCGCCGTGTTGCTGGGAGGACTGGTGGGTTGGGTTGTCTTGGCTCCCGATGAGTATCCCTCCCTGCAACTGGCGCTGGGGCTGATGGCCTGTATCTATTTCCTGTACCGCAAAGAGCGCCGCTTCCTTCGCGCTTTTCTCTTGGCGCTGGCAGGACTGAGCCTGGGACTGATGTTGGCCTACGCCATTGCCCTTCCCCTCACCGGCGGCGATGCCCCCGGCGCCCTGTTGGTGGGGATCACGTTTGCGGTGATGTGGCTGGTCACCAGCTTTCTGCGCTAGCTGGGGGGCTTCAGGTACACATTCCTACAACATATGTGCTGCCTGTCCATCTAAGTCGTTCCCTAACTCCCCTCTCCCTGAGGGAGAGGGGTTGGGGGTGAGGGCAGGAGCGCTTGGGTCGGCCCCTAGTTGGATTTGACCAGGCGGGGATCCGTCAAGGTCTTATCTGCCGAAGCGCCGCTGCCGCGACTGATAGCTGAGCAGGGCTTGGTGAAAGGCGGCGCGGTCGAAATCCGGCCAGAGGATGGGGGTGAAGTACTGCTCGGTGTAGGCCATCTGCCAGAGCAGGAAGTTGCTGATGCGCATCTCGCCGCTGGTGCGGATCAACAGGTCGGGATCCGACAAGCCAGTGGTGTAGAGAAATTGGGAAAAGAGGGCCTCGTCGATCTGATCCGGTTGCAAAAGCCCCTGCTGCACCAGGGTGGCAATCGAGCGGCAAGCCTGCACGATCTCCTGTCTGCCGCCGTAGTTGAGGGCCACCGTCAGGCAAATGCCCTCGTTGTGCTGGGTGCGTTCCACCGCATGCAGGATCGTGTCCTGCAAAGATCGGGGCAGGGCCGACAACTGGCCGGCAAACTGGATGCGCACCCCCTGCTGCACCATTTCCGCCAGTTCCTGCCACAGCACCTGCTCGAACAAGGTCATGAGGAAATCCACCTCCTCGCGGGCGCGGCCCCAGTTCTCCGTGGAGAAGGCGTAGGCGGTGAGGAGGGGGATCCCCCAATCGTGACAGCAGCGGAGCAACTCCTTCAAAGCCGCTACCCCGCGCTGATGCCCGACACTGCGGGGCAAGCCTCGTTTTTGCGCCCACCGCCCGTTACCATCCATGACCACTGCCACATGGCGGGGCAATAACTGCGGATCTAGGTCGGCAGGCAACTGCAGAAGATGGACAGGAGAAAGGGTCATGCGGATCAGTCTTTAGGAAGGGTTTTCTCAGGTTTGCGAAGGAGTTTGGCTAGATCTGGCAGGGATCCCCACCAGCGCAACAGCCCATTGTGAATCCACGGGTGGGCCCACAATCCCTGCAGAGGAGCATCCCGTTTTTTGGCTTCGCGCGGATGGCGCAACCGCTGCACCAGCAGTTCGTGGAGCTTGGCACTGGTCAGAGGTCGCTCGAGGCGTCCGCCTTCTGCCAGTGAGATGGATCCCGTCTCCTCTGAGACCACAATACACAAGCAATTGGCCTGTTCTGTGATCCCCATCGCCGCCCGGTGCCTCGTGCCCAGTTGGCGAGAGGCAGTTCGCTCCGAAACCGGCAGGATCACCCCTGCCGCGCGAATCCGATCCCGATGGATAATTACAGCCCCATCGTGCAGGAGCGTCGAGGTCTGGAAGATCGTCTGTAAGAGCTCCCGGGACACCCGCGCCTGGAGAGGAACCCCTTTATCGGTGAACACCCGCGAGTCAATGGGCTGATCTGGCTCGATGACAATCAGCGCCCCTGTCCGATTTTGGGAGAGTTCTCGCACCGCCTGCACCACCTCCTCCACCAAATCCTCCTTAGGGTCATCCTCGTCATCGTCTGTGCTGTTCGGCCACTCAACGCAGATGGCCCTCGCCAGTTGCTCCAGGAGCCGCCGAAACTCCGGCTGAAAGAGTACCCCCATCGCCACAGCCGCGGCCAGGAGCAAGCGATCCAAAATCAGGTGCACCAGCGGCAGCGAGGCGGTGGCCAGATACAGGACCAGCAGCACCATAAACCCCCGCACCAGCACCCCGGCCCGGCTCTCGCGGGTGTAATAGAGGGCCAAAGCCAATAGCAAGACGGCCAGAGCCCAGTCCAACAGGCTGAGAACATTAAATTGCTGTAGCCAAGCCCATAAGGCCGCCAGCATGCCGAAAAACCCCGTTCACGCTCCCCTCGTTGCGGACCCTTTGCCTACGCCATCCTGCGCCCCAGAACCTTTTGGCTCCGGAACCCCTGTTGGACTGCGGCCCCCTGACCAGCCTACCACTCACCTCCTACCTGTCTTCCAGTCTTTCCTGCCCCAGAGCCAGCGGGGTCGCCGCTGCAGAGAAAGCCGGGCCCCGCCCTCAACGGCAACGGTTACAGGCAGCCGTCTCTGCCCTTCACCGCTGCAACCGCTCCGGTAAGATGTCCTGACGGATCAGATCTGCATAAGTTTCCCGCCGCAGGATCAACTGGGCCTTCCCTTGGTTGACCAGCACTGCCGCGGGCCGAGGGAAGCGGTTGTAATTGGAGGCCATGCTGTAGTTGTAGGCCCCGCTGGTCAACACAACTAGGACTTCGCCGGGCGCTGGGTTGGGCAAAAGCACATCTTTCAAGAGCACATCCCCCGACTCGCAGTGTTTGCCGGCCACTGTCACCCGCTGGGTGGCCTCGGCCTCAGGGCGGTTGGCCAGAAGGGCGGTGTAGCGGGCTCCGTAGGTGATAGGGCGGGGGTTATCGGACATGCCGCCGTCAATGGTGACGTAGAGACGCCCTTCGGGAAGGTCTTCGCTGGGCGGGATCCACTTCTTGCCCCCCAAAGTGTAGGCGGTTACAGCCGCTGGCCCAACCACAGACCGTCCAGGCTCGCAGAGCACCTTGGGCAGCGGGATCCCGGCGGCGGTGAAGCTCTGCTGCACTGCAGTGGCCACGGCTTCCACCCACTCCGGAATGGAGGGGGGATCGTCGGATTCGACATAGCGGATCCCTAGTCCGCCGCCCACATTCAGCTCCTGCAAGGGCAGCCCCTTCTCCAGCCCTTGGCGCCAGACCTGGGCCAGTACCCCTGCCAGATCCCGGTGGCCTTGTAGGTCGAAGATCTGGGATCCGATGTGGGCGTGGAGCCCGACGCATTGCAATTGGGGATGGGCTGCCAAAAAATCAAATACCTCCGGCAGTTGCCACTGGCCGATGCCAAATTTGCTGTCGGTTTGGCCAGTGCGGATGTACTCGTGGGTGTGGACGTCAATGCCGGGGTTGACCCGCACCAACAAGCGGGCCGGTCGTGCAGGGGTAGCCAGAGCGGCCAGTTGCTGTAGCTCGTAGAGGCTATCGGCCACCAGGGTGCAGCCCACCTCCAGGGCCATGGCCAGCTCCTCCGCCGACTTGGCGTTGCCGTGCAGGTAGAGCTCCTCACCCCTGGCTCCTGCTTGAATAGCGGTATAGAGCTCCCCGCCGGAGGCCACGTCCAGCCCCAGCCCTTCTTGTAAGGCCAAAGCGCAGATGGCCAAGCAGTTCCAGGCTTTCGTAGCATACAAGACCTGGGATCCCCCAGGGTAGCAGCGGGCCCAGGTGTCGCGGTAGAGCCGGCAGGCGTGTCGCAACGTCCACTCGTCCAGGATGTAGAGGGGAGAGCCAAACTGGCGCACCAGCTCTACCACGTCGCAGCCGCCGATTTCCAGGTGGCCCTGGCTGTTGGTGCGGCTGGTCAGGGGCAATAGCGACTGGTTGGGAGAAACTTGTTCGACGGAGGTGGAAGTGCCGAGGGTTGAAACCATAGGGACAAGTGAAGGGACTGTCCTCCACCCTATCAAGTTTTCTCTCCAGTTTGGCCAAATGCCCTCAAGCCCCTTGTTGCCAGCAGCCCCCGCAAGGTAGGGCATGATGTCTTGCCGGGAACTCCCTCCCTGTTTAGCTCCCGTCCCCAAGACAGCTCTTCTCGCCTGGATTCGATCTTGGGCAGCACTTTCTGCTAATATAGGAAGCCAGTGTCCAAGGGTCGATGCCCGAGTGGTTAAAGGGGGCGGACTGTAAATCCGCTGGCTTATGCCTACGTTGGTTCGAATCCAACTCGGCCCACCATGCCGCCCACGTAGCTCAGTGGCAGAGCACCCCCTTGGTAAGGGGGAGGTCACGAGTTCAATCCTCGTCGTGGGCTTACGTGCAGGCTCCAAGTTCCGCCGCTTGAGGTTTCTCTTCCCCTGGCTTGACGATCTCGCCGCTGAGGGAAAAGGCCCGTGTGGCAGTGATACGCACTGGCACCAGGGATCCCTGCAATTGCTCGGGATCGCCGTCGAAGAAGACGATGCGATTACCGCGGGTGCGCCCCATGGCCTGGCGGGGGTTTTTGGGATTGGGGCCTTCCACCAGCACCTCCTGCACCTGGCCCAGCAGCCGGGCGCTGCGGGCGGCAGCCACCTCCGCGACCAAGCGGTTGAGCCGTTGCAGGCGGTCGCTTTTTTCCTCTTCCGGCACCTGGTCAGGCCACTCGGCTGCCGGCGTGCCAGGGCGGGGAGAGTAGGCGGCAGTATTGAGGAAATCAAAGCCGATATCCTGAACCAGTTGCAGGGTTTCCTGAAACTGGGCTTCCGTTTCGCCGGGGAAGCCGACGATGGCATCGGCGCTGATGGTGGCCTCGGGCATGTACTGGCGGATGAGCTGGATGAGCTGGCGGTAGCGCTCCTGGGTGTAGCCCCGCCGCATCCGCTTGAGGACGGCGTCGCTGCCCGCCTGGAAGGGGATGTGGAAGTGCTCGCACACCTTGGGCAGCTCGGCACAGGTGGCGATCAGCTCTTCAGTAAAGTAGCGCGGGTGGCTGGTGGCAAAGCGAATCCGCTCGATCCCTTCCACCGAGTGGACAAAGCGCAGCAGGCTGGCCAGGTTGGTCTTGGGATCCAGATCCCGCCCGTAGGCGTCGATGTTTTGCCCTAGCAAGGTGACCTCGCGGTAGCCGGCCCGGGCCACGTCCTCAATCTCGGCGCGGATGGCCTGCGGCTGGCGCGACTGCTCCCGTCCCCGCACCAACGGCACAATGCAGTAGGTGCAGCGCTCGTTACAGCCGTAGATGACGTTGATCCAGGCTGTCACCCGGCTATCCCGGCGGGGCTTGGTGATGTCTTCCGGGATCTCGACAGGCTCGGTGGCCACCACCTGGTTGCCCGCCTCCACCTGGGCCAGCAGATCCCCAAGGCGGTTGACGTACTGGGGGCCCATGACCAGATCCAACTCGGGGACGCGGCGCAGCAACCTTTCCCCCTCCTGCTGGGCCACGCAGCCGGCCACGATGAGCTTGATGGCTGGGTTTTTCCGCTTGCGCTGCGCCTGGATGCCCAGGTAGGAATACACCTTTTGCTCAGCGTTATCGCGGATGGTGCAGGTATTGAAGAGAACTAAGTCTGCCTGCAGCTCGTCTTCGGCGGGCACATACCCCAGCGACTCGAGGATCCCGGCCATGCGCTCGCTATCGGCCCGGTTCATTTGACAGCCGAAGGTGATGGTGTAATAGGTGGGAGCAGCCATGGCAAGACCAGAAGACAGGGTCAGCAATCTCTACCTTTTTTGAGCTTAGCGGATCCTTATGGGGCGGTAGCGGCAACGTAAGGGTTGGGGGGCAGATCCCTCTCCCTTGGCTCCCTCTGCGCGGCCCAGGCTGGTTTGCTAAGCAGTGTCCCTCAGCAGAGTAGCCACTGAGCTAGGGCGCGTCAGTCGGGCATGAGGGCGTGAACTTGCTTGCGGCCGTTGGGGTAGAGCAAGGCGCGCTTGGGGCCGTGGATGGGATCCTCCACGATAATGGTTTGGTCGCGGCTGGCTCCCAGGG
Source organism: Synechococcus sp. W60.3 (assembly GCF_047502615.1). Lineage (NCBI taxonomy): Bacteria > Bacillati > Cyanobacteriota > Cyanophyceae > Synechococcales > Synechococcaceae > Synechococcus > Synechococcus sp. W60.3. Next base: position 48,008 of record NZ_JANSHJ010000018.1, read on the forward strand.
AGACGATGGCAATCGGCACCTGCATCAACTGGGCCAAAAACTTCAGGTAGTCGTAGGCTTCGGGAGGCAAGTCCTCAAGGGAGCGGCAGTCTTTGGTGGAGCACTTCCAGCCGGGCAGGGTTTCATAAATGGGCTTGCACTGGGCAAAGACGCGGGCATCGCTGGGAAAGTGACGGATCTCGCGCCCCTGGTACTCATAGGCCACGCACACCTTGATCTCGTCTAGGCCGTCCAGCACATCCAACTTGGTGATGGCCAAGCAATCCAGGCCGTTGATCCGCACGGCGTAGCGCCCGATTACGCCGTCGAACCAGCCGCAGCGCCGCTGCCGCCCGGTGGTGGTGCCAAATTCGGCTCCCGCCGCCCCCAGGTAAGCGCCAATCTCGTCCTTGAGCTCGGTGGGGAAGGGGCCTTCGCCGACGCGGGTGGTGTAGGCCTTGGCTACCCCAATCACCCGGTCAATGCTGGTGGGGCCGATCCCGGCCCCCACGCAGGCGCCGCCGGCGATGGGATGGGAGGAAGTGACGTAAGGGTAGGTGCCGTAGTCGAGATCCAACAGCGTGCCCTGGGCCCCCTCAAAGAGGATGTTCTGCCGCTCCTCGATGGCCTGGGTGAGGAGTAGGGCAGCGTCGGTGACGTAGGGGCGCAGCCGCTCCGCGTAGGCCAGGTATTGCTCGATGATCGGCTCGGGATCCAGAGGGGGTAGGTTGTAGATTTTTTCCAGCAAAACGTTCTTGTAGGGAATGGCCCAACTGAGGCGCTCCCGCAGTTGGTCGGGGTACATCAAGTCCACGACGCGGATGCCCATGCGCTCGGCCTTGTCGGCGTAGGTAGGGCCAATGCCTCGCCCGGTGGTGCCCAGCCGGTAGATGCCGCGTCGCTCTTCCTCGGCCACGTCGATGACGCGGTGGTAGGGCAAGGTTACGTGGGCTGTCTCGGCGATGTAGAGGTTGTGGGTGGAGATCCCCAGTTGGTGCAGTTGGTCGATCTCGGCCAGCAACACCTCAGGGTCGATCACCGTGCCGCTGGCGATGATGCAGCGCTTGTCGGGGTAGAGGATGCCGGAGGGGATCAGGTGCAGCTTAAAGATTTGGCCCCCCACCACCACGGTATGTCCTGCGTTAACCCCGCCTTGGTAGCGGACGACCACATGCGCCTTTTCACTGAGGAGGTCGGTGATCTTACCTTTTCCTTCGTCGCCCCACTGGGCACCGACAACCACAACGTTTGCCAAGGGCTTCTCCTACAGTCTCTGAACGGCACAAAAAATCCCCTTTGCGGGGTCGCTGCACTAATTTACCGCATTGCTCCAGGCAGTGTTGAGGGCTTCGGACAAAAACGTTAACAATCGATTAATTTCGACCCCTCGCTAGGGCAGCAGCCCGCTCCCTTTAGCTCCCCGGCTTGAACAGGCCAATGGCGGTGACCTGGTTGGATCCCGCCGCAAAGGCAAAGGACAGGCCAAGGGCGTCGTAGTTGACATAGTAGCGATCGTCGCGCAGATATTCTCGGCTCCCCTTGGGGTAGGGCACCACCTCGTTGTAGCCGTTCTCGCCAGGCCCGCCGTAAATGGCGATCACTTCCGAGTAGGTGGAGCCGATACGGATCCCTTCGCCAGTCATGGCTTCGGGTTGGGTGGTGTAGATGCGGTCGGCAAAAAAGCTATTGAGAACGCCCGGACGGCGGTAGGCAAAGAGGATGTAGTCCTGCAAGTAGAAGATCTTCAGGTCGCTGTTGGGCTGAAATACATTTGCCCGCGATTCGGCCGGGATCAAATCCACGTTGCCCAAGAGGTGGGTATCGACGTTGCGGGTATCCATGCCCAGGACAAAGCGACCAACACGGCCCTCTTGCACCAGGACGGTGGGGCGGGGGGGAGGGCTGGGGCGGCGGGGCAGGGCCAGCGCTTCTAGGGCGGCCTTTAGCCAGGCGTTCTCATCCCCCTCCACCTTTTGCAGGGGCACCAAACCCTGGGCTAGGGAGCGTCCATCGCCTGTCTTCCAGGTGGCCACGGCCAGTTCCACCGCCGCGCCAGAAGGAAGGGCAAAGAAGCGGGTCTGGCGTTCGCTGCCTTGAGTGGGTTGCCCTACTATAACGGTGCTGCCGCTGGCTCCCAACTGGGCCGCCAGGAGGGTGGCCCCCTGGCGGGTGTTGCTGTCGACAAGGACGACCAAGGGGATCCCAGCAGCCAGTGGCAGGTTTTCGCTGTTCCAGGGGGTAGGCTGGCCAAAGCGGTCTTCGGTAACCAGCAGCGGTTGCACGGAGCGAGGCAAAAATAGGCGCGCCACATCCGCTATCACTTGCGGGTCATAGCCCACCGACCCGCGCAGGTCGAGGACAATGCCTTGGCTGTAATCCTGAGTGTAGAGGGCTTGGCGGATCTGCTGGGCAGTGGCAGGGGTGAGCTCCGGCACTGCCAGGTAAACCTGGCGCGGCCCAATCTGACGCGCCTGCAGGGGTGGACGAGGGCGGTTGAGCAAGTCCCTGAAGCTTTGGGGATCCCAGAAGCGATCGGCGGGATCCCCGTATTCGCGCAGAACCTCTCGAATCAGCTCGTACTCGACTTCGATGGGCGGACGGGGATCGCTGTAGGTGCGGGCCAACAGGCGGGTGTAGAGGTCGTTGTAGTTAACCGCAGCGGCTTGCTTGCCCGCCTGCCAAGACTCGTTGATGAACAACTCCACCAGATAGCGCAAATCCTGGCCCATTGCTGGCAAAGGAGGAGCTGCCGGGATGCCCAGATCGGGCGACGCACCCTGGAAGGGAGAAATCGGATTCGCAATCGGATCCTCAACTGAGGGCATGACCGGCACAGGGGGCAAGGCCGCTTGCCCCATCACTCTGCCAGAAAGGACTCCGCTGAGCGCCCCGACTGTGCCCCACACCTGAACTGCCCGCGCAAATCCCTTCATGGTGGCCTGCCCTTGTTTGCAGATGCTGTGAATAGGATAAACTCTGGGCAATCTCCTCTACCACTGTCGGCAGGGCCAAATACTTGTTTTTTAAATCATGAGACACTACTGGTTGTCTTGCCCTCTTGCCTCTGTCTGGGCGTTTCCCGGTTCGGATCCCGAAGCAGCGCGGGTGTGCCCTAGCTCTCGGCAGACCAGATTGTGCGGATAGGCAGGGTGAAGCCGGGCAGCACGTCTTCTCCCGACAAGGTTTCTGGGTCTTCCAACAGTTCCGGCGCCTGTCCTGCTCGGTAGATCATCACCCGCTTGGCCTTGGCATCCAAAAGCCACCCCAAGCGGCAGCCGTTGTCCAAGTACTCCTGCATCTTGGCCTGGGCTTGAACCCAAGAATCGGTGGGCGAGAGGATCTCCACCACAAAGTCAGGACACAGGGGCAAGAATCCCCGGCGGGTCTGGGGATCCAGAGCCTCCCACTTTTCCAGCGGGATCCAGGCCAGGTCAGGAGAGCGGTCGCTGCCTGAAGGCAGAGAAAACCCCGTGGAAGAATCAAAGGCTTTGCCTCGACCTGATTGGCGGTTCCAGACATAGACTGCCCCCGCAATTTCAAAGTTGAGGTTGCCAATTTCACCTCCGGTTGGAGACATAATCACCAGCTCTCCCTGGGCGGTGCGCTCCAGCTTTAGCTCAGGATTGGCCGCACACAGCCGGACAAAATCCTCTCGCGTCAGAGTCATCAAAGGGCTAAGATTGAGCGTCAAGGCCGTCATGGCAGGAACTGGAGCATGCAAAACCGGATTGCTAGAATGACCCCACTGCTGAAGTGCGACAGGAAGAAATTGCGATCCCTGGTCTTAGTTTAAGAGTCTCAATCTAGTTTACTTTTGATTCAATGTTTTCCAGGGCTTGAGGATGGATCCCTGCTGCGATGGCTTGCTGCAATACGTGACGACGCACCTCTTCAGTGTGCCTGTCAAGCACCATTTTCAGAGCATAAAACCGGTTGATGGCAAGCTCGTTGAAATGGGCCAGCGCCGCTGCGGCAAAGGATCCCTCTGCACCCCGATAGAGGTATCGCACCAAGGTATCGGCGGCTTCTATGGCCAGTTCCCCTTCCAGAGAATGCAGAGCTTCTAGATTCTTTTCCACTTCTGCCAGGGAGTTGCCACAGGATACCCGTGTCAGACCCATCGATACCCAGCCCACCAATGGCTGCCGAATCTTGAGCCAGCCGTTGAGTACTTCCATGACCCGCACTTCGGTTCCATTGGGCAGTTGACTGATAACATTGCCTGCGGCTACAGCGGGTGTCGACCGTACATTAGTCGGCGGATTGGGATCCTCTATCTGAGTAATGCAGGGCAGGGGGACATCTGTGTACAAGGTGTCGTCGATCTCAACCTCCTTGCCGGCACTGCGAAGTGTATCAATTAGCCGACTGACAACATCTTTGGGCACATCTAGCACTGTCGAGAGCCAACTTGGATTAATGCTTAGCCCTGGCTCCCAGCCCGCCTGAGCCACCACTACCCACTGACCACTGTGTTTTTTAAGCAAATAGCAGCCATCAATTACCGGAAGGTCGCCAACTCCGGCAGAGACTTCAACCAGAGCATAGTTTTCGGCAATGGCGATTGCTCCGGTTTCCAGAGGATGAACCGGCACACCGGGAGATCGAGCTGCTGCTTGTCGGAGATACTCGTTGATCAATGGGTCGGTGAGCACAGCTTGCCTTATGGCAGTGCGATCACCAGAGCTGCCGGGGTTCGGCAAGGTTTGCGCGACCCAAGTTCTCGCTGTGGCAGCTGGCAAAGCCGACAAAACTTGAAGGGAAGCTGTAGGAGCTTCTGCCTTGGATCCACCCTTGTCCAGGAATTGCGCTGTTGGAGAAAAGACATTGCCGCCCAAAAGTAGTAGCGTTGGTGCTATCGACAATGCTGATGGGATTTTCCTCAAGCTCAATATCGATCGGCAGCTTTGGGATAGAAGAGCTTGCATTTTCATCAACATCTGCTGAAATGGTTTGCCCTGCGGAGTTTTTGGAATCTACGCTCTTCTCTAGATAGCAAGCGAGATGGGATCCCGCCGCGATTGCCGCCTGCTGGGTGCTTTAGCCGACGTGAGCGGTGGGGTTGACTAGGCCGATCACTTGAGTGTAGGCGCCGCGAGCTTGGGTCACTCCAATGGTGCGCTCCGCTTTTTCAAGCATGGGACGGCGCAGGCTGACCACCAAGAATTGCGCCTGGCGGGATTGCTGCCAGATCATGTCGGCCAATTTTTCTACATTGGCCCCATCCAAAAACATGTCCACCTCGTCAAAGGCATAAAAGCTAGAGGGGCGATAGCGCTGCAACGCAAAAATAAAGCTGAGGGCCGTCAAGGATTTTTCTCCGCCCGACATGGCGCTGAGACGACGCACTGGCTTGCCTTTGGGGCGGGCCACCAGGGTCAAACCCCCGGCCAACGGATCCTCTGGGTTCTCCAATTCTAAATAGCCCTCTCCCTCGGAAAGCTGGGCAAAGATGGTCTGGAAATGGCCGTTGATGGCATGGAAGGCATCCAAAAACGCTTGGCGGCGCAGGGTGGAAAAGTTCTCGATGCGCAGCAACAATTCGGTGCGCTCTTGGTGCAGGGTTTCCAGTTTGGCGCTGAGATCCCGCAGGCGAGCTTGGGTCTGTTCGTATTCGGCAATGGCCAGCATGTTTACCGGCTCCAGGGATCGCAATTGCTCTTCGATTTTGCGTTTTTGCCGCTGCAGCTCGTCTAAGGTCAGGGTGGCGGGCAAGTCGGGCAGCGGATCCGGCAGCTCTTGAACCACCGCTTGCAGTTGGGTTTGCAGTTGGGCCAGCAGAGCCTCTTTTTCCTGTTGTTGGGTGAGGGCGTTGTAGCGTTCCCACTCCAGGCGTTGGATTTGCTGTTGTTGGGCCCGCAATTGGAATTCTTGCCGATCCCGCTCTTGGCGCAGGTGGGAAAGTCGGGCCTCGATCTGGCTCATCTGTTGCCGTTGCTCGGCAAGGTGTTGCTGGATTTGGCCAAGGGTGGCTTGGGCTTGGACGATTTGCTCCTGCAGATAGGCTTGGCGCTGTTTGCTCTCCTGCAGGCGCTCCTGGTGGTGCTGGATTTGGGCCTGTTTCAGGTGTTGTTGGCCGGAGTTCTCCTGCTGTTGCCGCTCCAGTTGGGTCAGTTGCTGCTGCAGCTCTGCCAAGCGACTTTCTTGCTGCTGCACCGCCTGCTGCAGTTGCTGCCAATGCTGGTTCACCGGGGATCCCTCCAGTTGGCTGAGCTCGAGGGCGAGATTGGCTAGGCGC
>NZ_JANSHJ010000062.1:0-3894 GCF_047502615.1 Synechococcus sp. W60.3
AGCAGGAATGGCGAGAGCTGGAGCTGGCCCAACAAAACAGCCTTTTGCTCAGCCTAGATGCTCCCGTACAGGTTGAAGAAGACAGCGTTGCTCTAGGGGATACCATTCCCGATCAGCGCTACCGCAGTTTTCAACTGGCCGAAGAAGATCGCATCCGCCTGCAAAATGCCTTGGCCAAGCTGGAGGAGCGCACCCGACAGATTTTGGAATTTGTTTTCTTCTACGACCTCACCCAAAAAGAAACAGCAGAGCGGCTGGGGATCAGTGCCGTTACCGTTTCCCGACAGGTCAAAAAGGGCCTGGAGCGCTTGGCTAAGCTGCTGAGTCAGGACATTTTTTAGGGCGTTGCCGAGAAGGAAGATCCCTGGGCTTTGCGACAGTCTCCAGCGCTTTTCCAGGCAGATCTGAACCCTCTCCCAAAGTGGAGATCAAGGCGACAAAGAGCCTCACAACAACTTTCCCGTAGTCCAAGGCTTTGGTTACTTCAATATCAGTGCAGTATCCTGGTCGAAATAGCTGTAACTTGTGTCTTCGCTTTAATCTTTTTTGTCTCGAGCTTTGTCTGAAGCTTGATCTTTGTCTTGGGAACAATTTGCTCCCCGGTTCTGCAGTTGGCTTAGTTGGGAGCGCACCTGCAAGGCAATTTGCAAAGCAGCATCCAAAAGCTGCGACTGTTCGCTGGCCTGTTCTCTTAGCTGGAGCGCAGTCAGAGCTGCCAGCTCGTCGCCGAAGAACTCCCTTTGCTGCTCAATAAAGTCTTTGTTCTGCCGCAAGATCCGTTCAGTTTTCAAGGCGCGGATTAGGTCGCTGCGAGTCAGCTTCAGAGCCTCGATGATCTGATCCCGCTGGAGCAGCTTGGCCTCAGGATTGCCCGCCTCTACCAATTCATCGTTGATGTGAATGGCTTGAATGAGCCGATTGTAGCGATCTACTTCTTCTAGCAAGTTCAGCAAGAGCGGCATGCGGCGGCTGCGGAAAATCCAATAGGCTTGGCCCAAAGCGGCAATGGCTGTCAGGATTCCCCATTCCACCAGCCAGCTTTCCCAACTGCTGCGCAGGCCAGGGATCAAAATTCGCCCCACCAAGGTCAGCAGGGATCCCCCTGACCAAAAGGTCAAGAAACGGCAGAACAAATCCAGCACCAACAGCAGGCCCAGTAGATTCCAAAAGGCGGAGAACTGGCGCAGCCGGTCTTTCCAGCGACGGATAGGCCGAGGTCGGTACAGCCAGGCTATGGGTACCCCAGAAAGGTTTTCCACCAGAAAAGGGGAAATGACCAGCTCTTGTAAATCCCGCCGCATGGCCATGGACTCTGCCAAGGGCTAAGTTTTCCACCCAATTCTACTGCCGGCACTTGAGATCCTGCTGAGATCCCTTCTCAGGGGTAAAAGCTGGCCAAAGAGGAGACAAGCAGGGTGAGTAGCCCAACTACGCCAACTGAAGGCACCTCTGGTTGAAGCGGAAAACTTTGCGGTCAAGTCGCGATTTTTGTGGGTTTCTCTTCCGCGGCCCAAAGCGGGTCCATGTCCATAACGCCGGAAAGCCCAGTCCTCCGTGGCCCTCAGCATCACCACCGTGGCCAGATTCACCAGGCTCCCCTCGCCGGGGAAACTCCGCCGTTTCACCTCACGGATAAGCCGCTCCAGCACATTCGTGCTCTTGATGTGCCGCTGGTGGACCCCGGGAAAGTCCAGGTAGGTCAGGGCCTCCCCCAAACCCTGGGCAAACACCTCCACCGCCCGCTTAAACCGGTCCCGGTAGCGCTCAACGAACCCCCGGGCCAGAGATTCCGCCGTGCCACAAACACCTCCTGGAGGGAGCCGCTCCGACTGCGGCACATGAGCTAAAACGTTCCCCATAAAGTGCACCACGCACTGCTGCCAGCTGGCCCCAGGAAGCTCCGCCATCACCGCTTGGCGGATGGAAGGGTGGCCGAAAGGGGCCTAAGGGCGGCGCGCCGCCACAGGGAGGTCTGGCCCACCTCACGGGCTCGCCCGGTCCCAGGCGTAGGTGCGGCCGGGAGGGTCGCGCCAGGGAACCCCCGGGGGACTGCCCCACCCTCGGCGGGTGAAGGACGGGGAAGTCCGCCAAGGTCCCTGAGGGGACTGGACGCGGGCGGCGGCCAAAGGGGCCCGCGGGCCCTCAGGCCGTGGAATCTCCGGGCCTCAGGGATGCCCTTATCCCGAAGGGCCCACCCTTACTCCCCCCGCCCACCGGCGGGGGGTTCCGCTTTGTACCCCAAGGGCTGTGTACCGGCCCAGTCCGCCGGCGCGCCCACTCCCGCCGGGCTCCGGGTAAGGGTACCCCGCCCCACGGGCGATGGGGCGGGGTAGGGGCGTGGGGATCTCCGGTTCAGGGGGAGGTGAGGATGGTGCTGTTCCACCCCACCGCCACGAAGAGGCCGTTCCCGTAGGCCACGCCGTTGAGCCAGTTGCTCGTCCCCGAGGTTCGCTGGGTCCAGCTCACCCCGTCCGGGGAGGTGAGGATGGTGCTGTTCCACCCCACCGCCACGAAGAGGCCGTTCCCGTAGGCCACGCCGTTGAGCCAGTTGCTCGTCCCCGAGGTTCGCTGGGTCCAGCTCACCCCGTCCGGGGAGGTGAGGATGGTGCTGTTCCACCCCACCGCCACGAAGAGGCCGTTCCCGTAGGCCACGCCGTTGAGCCAGTTGCTCGTCCCCGAGGTTCGCTGGGTCCAGCTCACCCCGTCCGGGGAGGTGAGGATGGTGCTGTTCCACCCCACCGCCACGAAGAGGCCGTTCCCGTAGGCCACGCCGTTGAGCCAGTTGCTCGTCCCCGAGGTTCGCTGGGTCCAGCTCACCCCGTCCGGGGAGGTGAGGATGGTGCTGTTCCACCCCACCGCCACGAAGAGGCCGTTCCCGTAGGCCACGCCGTTGAGCCAGTTGCTCGTCCCCGAGGTTCGCTGGGTCCAGCTCACCCCGTCCGGGGAGGTGAGGATGGTGCTGTTCCACCCCACCGCCACGAAGAGGCCGTTCCCGTAGGCCACGCCGTTGAGCCAGTTGCTCGTCCCCGAGGTTCGCTGGGTCCAGCTCACCCCGTCCGGGGAGGTGAGGATGGTGCTGTTCCACCCCACCGCCACGAAGAGGCCGTTCCCGTAGGCCACGCCGTTGAGCCAGTTGCTCGTCCCCGAGGTTCGCTGGGTCCAGCTCACCCCGTCCGGGGAGGTGAGGATGGTGCTGTTCCACCCCACCGCCACGAAGAGGCCGTTCCCGTAGGCCACGCCGTTGAGCCAGTTGCTCGTCCCCGAGGTTCGCTGGGTCCAGCTCACCCCGTCCGGGGAGGTGAGGATGGTGCTGTTCCACCCCACCGCCACGAAGAGGCCGTTCCCGTAGGCCACGCCGTTGAGCCAGTTGCTCGTCCCCGAGGTTCGCTGGGTCCAGCTCACCCCGTCCGGGGAGGTGAGGATGGTGCTGTTCCACCCCACCGCCACGAAGAGGCCGTTCCCGTAGGCCACGCCGTTGAGCCAGTTGCTCGTCCCCGAGGTTCGCTGGGTCCAGCTCACCCCGTCCGGGGAGGTGAGGATGGTGCTGTTCCACCCCACCGCCACGAAGAGGCCGTTCCCGTAGGCCACGCCGTTGAGCCAGTTGCTCGTCCCCGAGGTTCGCTGGGTCCAGCTCACCCCGTCCGGGGAGGTGAGGATGGTGCTGTTCCACCCCACCGCCACGAAGAGGCCGTTCCCGTAGGCCACGCCGTTGAGCCAGTTGCTCGTCCCCGAGGTTCGCTGGGTCCAGCTCACCCCGTCCGGGGAGGTGAGGATGGTGCTGTTCCACCCCACCGCCACGAAGAGGCCGTTCCCGTAGGCCACGCCGTTGAGCCGGTTGATCGTCCCCGAGGTTCGCCGGGTCCAGCTCACCCCGTCCGGGGAGGTGAGGATGGT
>NZ_JANSHJ010000063.1:0-3768 GCF_047502615.1 Synechococcus sp. W60.3
GCCTGTTCCGGGGGCCCGGCCCCCCCCCCCCCGCCCCCCGCCCCCCCCCGCCCGCCCGCCCCCCCCCCGCGCCCCCCCCCCCCCCCCCCGGCCCCCCCCCCCCCCCCCCCCCGCCCCCCCCACCCCCCCCCCCCCCCCCCCGAAACGGGGGGGGTGGGACGAAACTTCTGCTTTTGCCGACAAAACCGGGGCAGGGTTAGCTTTGCAAGAGTTGGAAACTCTATTTTACGTTCCCGCCAGCGTCAAGGAAGGCAAAGCCAAAACCCGCCAAGGCTTCAAGCCCATCTCTCCCGAGGCCCTAAACATCATTCTTGAGCAGTATCGCAGCCAGGCCATTGCCTATTATCGCCTGGTCGAAGAGTGTGGGGTGCCCTATGAGGATGCTCGTAACATCATCGGCTACGGGATCCGCCAACATTTTGTAGTGTCTTTTAATTGCCGCAGCTTGATGCACTTTCTGGATTTGCGGGCTAAGGAGGATGCCCAGCGGGAGATCCGCGAGCTGTGCGAGTTGATGTGGCCCCACTTCGAGGCTTGGTGCCCCCATGTGGCCGCCTGGTACCGCCAAAACCGCTGGGGCAAGGCCAGGCTTTCTCCCTAACAAGTTCCCAACCATTGGGGACGACTATGGATCCCAAAGCTTATGAACAAATGGCAGGCCTAGAGGATCGACATTGGTGGTTTGTGGGCCGCCGACAGATTCTCAGCCGGGTTATTGCAGGGATCCCTCTTCCTCCCTCAGCTTGTATCTTGGAAGCGGGATGTGGCAGCGGTGGCAACCTGGAAATGTTGTCTCAGTTTGGCCAAGTCTGGGCCATGGAAAGAAGCGAAATAGCATTGCCTTTGGCCCGGGCTCGTGGCATTGCGATTGTGGAAGAAGGCGAATTGCCGCATCGGATCCCTTTTGGCTCTCAACAATTTGATTTAATTGCTCTGCTGGACGTTCTGGAACATTTAGACGAAGACACAGCAGCTCTGGAAGCCCTCATCCAGAGGTTAAAGCCATCTGGCTACATGGTGATCACGGTGCCGGCTTATCCCTGGCTGTGGAGCGCCCATGACGAGCTCAATCACCACAAGAGACGCTACACAGCGGCACAACTTCTCTCCTTACTCAAGAGCGCCGGCTTGCAAATTCATACCTTTACCTTTTTCAACAGCTTTCTCTTCCCTCTGGCAGCAGGGATCCGCCTAGCCCAGAAAATACTTCGCCTGCGGGAAAGTCCAGACTTGAAAATGCCGCCCCTTTGGCTCAATCAACTTCTAGCAGAGATTTTTGCCGCGGAAGCCTATTTGATCCCCAAGTTTTCGTTGCTCTTTGGCCTGTCGTTGTTGGCGGTAGCCAGCCCTATTGCGGCAGCGGGACGGAGCCCTTTGAAAATTGCTCCTCTGGGAAACTGAGCCTCTTAATCCTCAACTTCTCGCCGTTATTACCAGTTTTTTGAGTCAACTTGGCCGATCGCGCTAGCGAGACGGAGTCCTTGCAGCCTCAAGGGGATAATCTTTTCATAAGATTGTTCCCAGTCTTCGTTTTTGGAGGAGATAGCTCTTGGCCGATCGCGCTAGCGGGACGGAGTCCTTTCGCACCAGGGAGACGGAACCTTTGCGCAGCTACGCCCTTCGCTTGGATCCGCATCGTCTGTGGGTGCCCCTAGCTTGCTTCGGGGATGGCCTTTGTATTTGGTTGGCCTTTGGGGCAGGTTACTGGCTGCGCAGCTTGCGCCCTCACCAGCTTTTGCCGTGGGATGTTTATGCCGGCCTGGGATTGCTGACCGTTCTCAGCTACTGGGGCGTTCAGGCCGGTTTGGGCGGATATGGCGAATCGAAGCGCCTATCCCGCTTTGAGGAATGGGCCAGTTTGCTGCTGGGGCTGGGGGTGACCTTTGGCCTGGTGTTGGCAGGGGCCTTCTTCGTGCGCTCTGTCTCGCTGTCGCGCTTGGTAGTGGGCTATGCCGGCCTGCTGGCTCTGCTCGGCCTGACGGGGATGCGGTTAGCGCTGCGGCTGGGCATGGGCTGGCTGTATGCCCGCGGCCAGGGGCGGCGACGGGTGATCTGGGTGGGATCCGGCTTGCTGTTGGCCGAGGTGCTGGAGCGGCTAGAGCGCTGCCCGGCTTTGGGGTTTGAGATCAAGGCTTGGGCCGTGGCCGGGGATCCCTCGGCGCCAGAAGCGGGGCCTCTGCAAAAGCTGGAGCGCCTGGATCCCGCTCATCTGGTGGCCTATGTGCAAGCTCACCCTGAGATCCAAGAGGTGTGGTTTGGGCAGCCGGAGCTGGCCAACGCGCCCCTGCTTCTTACTTTGCAGGCTCTGTCGGTGCAGGTGCGCCTGGTGCCAGATATTCTTGGCTTCTTAACGGTTAACCTGCAGTTCCACTCTCTGGACGGGATCCCGCTGCTGACGCTGCGCCACCCCCCTTTGCGCTACGCCCACAACCGTTTCCTCAAGCGAGCTATGGACATCTTGGGAGCTTCCCTGGGCTTACTGTTGCTCAGCCCCCTGTTTGTGGTCATCGCCGTGCTGGTGGCCTGCAGCAGCCCCGGCCCCATCCTGTATTGGCAGGAGCGGGTGAGCTTGGATGGGCGTCGCTTTTGGATTGCCAAGTTCCGCACCATGCGGGTGGACGCCGAAGCCTCTGGCCAGCCGGGCTGGACGCGCCCTGGGGATCCGCGCCGAACCAAGATAGGAGCCTTTTTGCGCCGCACCAATCTGGACGAGCTGCCCCAGCTTTGGAACGTTTTGAAGGGGGAAATGAGCCTGGTGGGCCCTCGCCCCGAGCGGCCCTACTTCGTGGAGCAGTTTAGCCAGGAGATCCCCAAGTATCCGGATCGGCACTTGGTGAAAAGCGGCCTCACCGGCTGGGCTCAGATCCACGGCCTGCGGGGAGACACCAGCATCGCCCGCCGCACCCAGTATGATCTCTACTATGTGCAAAACTGGTCCCTGTGGCTGGATCTGCGCATCCTGGCCATTACCCTTTGGCAAGGGATCCGCGGACGGCTGACCGGATATTAGGGGTTGCTTATGCCATCCTCGCCCACGCCCCAAGAACTCCTTTACGAGGGCAAAGCCAAACGGGTCTACCGCACCGCCGATCCCCAGGTTTACCTCTGCCAATACAAAGACGACGCCACGGCTTTTAATGCCCAAAAGCGGGGATCCATCCCCGGCAAAGGAGAAGTCAACTGCACCGTCTCTAGCCGGGTGTTTGCCTACCTGGCGCAGCAGGGTATTCGCAACCACTTCTTGAGCCAGACCGGCCCCCGTGAGATGCAGGTGCGCGCCCTGCGGATCCTGCCCTTAGAAGTGGTGGTGCGCAACCGCACTGCCGGCAGCCTCTGCCAGCGCTTAGGCCTGGAGCAGGGCCTGCCCATCGAGCCGCCGCTGGTGGAGTTCTATTACAAAAACGACGCCTTGGGAGATCCCCTGGTCACTCCCGACCACATCCGCCTGTTGCACCTGGCCACGCCGGAGCAGGTGGAGAAACTGGGATCCCTGGCTTTGGCAGTCAACACTCACCTTGGCAACTTCTGGCGGCGCTGCCGGCTGGAGCTGGTGGACTTTAAGCTGGAGTTTGGCCTGGACGAGGAAGGGCAGATTTGGCTGGCGGACGAGATCAGCCCCGACACCTGCCGCCTGTGGGATCTCCAAGGGACCGAGCCGCGGGTGCTGGATAAAGACCTTTTTCGCTTTGATCTCGGCGATCCGGCAGCCGGCTACCAAGAGGTGCTGCAGCGAGTGCTCCAGGCTACTCCTGTCTCTAATAAACATCT
>NZ_JANSHJ010000002.1:0-4921 GCF_047502615.1 Synechococcus sp. W60.3
CCGCGCCCGTGGGGCGCTGGGGCCCGCCCCCGGCGCGGTGGCCGGCCCCGGGGCGGCGCCGCCCGCCGCCGCCCCCGGAGGATGTCGCGGCTGTTGGGCAGAGCAAAGGCAGCAGAGCTGGGAGATTCCGGCTGAGCAAGAGCAGGGACAACCCAGAGCAGGCTCAACAGTAGGCCACAGGGAGCAGAACAGGCAAGGCACAACTGGGATCCCGCCGAGTTTGTCTGCCGTTGAGGAAGTTGAAGCGGATCCCTGGCTCCATTTTGCATCGCCATCGTGCTGTCATTCTCAACATCACCCCTAGCAGTATCGCAAAATGAAGGACAAAGATAAGACGGTTTTCCGCAGGCTCGCTGGCTGCCCTGTTCGGGCCAGTGGAAGCGAGTCCTCGCATTTGCCCCTGCAACGATGAGGCCGACCTGCGTCTGCCAGGAGCTCCGAGCACGGGCGGGACTTCTCTACACTCAGCAGAGACGCTTGGATTGAGACCGAGTCGATTTAGATTTAGACTCAGTTTAGAATGGTGGGGCCATCTGTCCGTGATGGCGGGGGTGGGTGTTGTGGGCGATGAAAGGGGGCAAGGTGGCAGACTCTCAGAGCACGCCCAAGCAAGGGGAGACCTCTTCCGGTCGGGATCGGGCCTCGCGGCCGAAAAAAAGTAAGCCAAGCCCTTCTGCCCAGTCCGGGGATTTGGGAACCTCAGAAGCAAGAGCGCGGCCAAAACAGGCCGATAGCACTCCGCGCCGTGCGGAGCAGCAGGAGATTTTACAAGATCACCCTTCTGGCTTGAACCCGCCCAAAAATCTCTCTATACTGCAGGGAACTTTATCATTTGCTCCCGCTTCTTCATCTCTCCTTCAATCTATGCGTGCTCCCTCTTCAGGTGACTCGGATCCCATCCTTTCAGAGACTCATGCGGGCTGTTCAGCATCCGAACCGGATCCCAGCACGGAGCGCCATTTGGCCCTGAGGCAGCAACAGCCCTTGGAGAGCCGTCTGCTCAAAGCCGAAGCCGAGCTCCAAGAGCGGCGAGTTCTTCAGGAACAACTGCAGGCTTTGCACCAGAAGGTGGCCGAACAAGAGAAGGCGCTGCAGGAGCGGGAGCATCTCTTGCAACAGTTGCAGCAGACTTTGGCGGCTCAGAAAGTCCAGATCTCGGATCAGGAAGCTCAGCTTGCTGCTCGGCAACGCTTAAATGAACGGCAGCGGCAGGATATCGAGGCCCTGCAGGAGCAGATTGAGCAGCTACGCTTGGCCCACGCTCAGGAGCGCCGTCAATGGGAACAGCGCCAGCAGGAGCTGCAGGCCTCTCTGCTGGAAGCCCAGGATGTGGCGGAAAAGCGGGTGGAAATGCTGCAACGCTTTAAGGCAGAGCTTTCTCTGGCCCGCACTCAAATTGCCGAAACTCAGGCGGAGCTGAGCAGCCTGCGGGCTTTGTACAGCGACCAACAGGCAGCCTGGCAGGAGCAACGGGAACACCTCGAGGCCCGTTTGGCGGGCTATGCCGAGACGGAAGCCGAGGCCGAGCAGCGCTGGCGGGAACAACGGCAAGAGCTAGAAGCAGCCCTGGCCGAAGCCCAAGCTCAATTGGCGGCTTTGCAAGCTCAGCAGGAGCATCTGCGCCAGGGATCCCTGGCGCAGCAACAGCTTCAACAGCAGTGGCAGGCCCAGGCCGAAGCGCTGCAAGTGGCCCTCTCTCAAGCCCAGGCGGAAGTTACCCGTTGGCAGCAAGAGCACCGCCATCTGCAGGAACAGTACGCCCAAGCCCAGCAGCATCTCTCCGCCATGGAGCGGCAGTTGCAGGCTGCCTTGGAGCAGTTGGCCGCCCAACCCGACTGGCAGCCACAGTTGCGCTCTGCGCAGGCAACCATTCTCCATCTGCAAGAAGAAATTGCAACCTTGTCCACGCAACTGGAGAAGCAAGCAGAGCAGATCAAAGCCCTGCAGGGGGAGCGTGCTGCCCTGTGGGAAGAAAACCGCTCTCTCCGAGAAAAATACGAGCAGCAGCAGATGCATGTGCTGAGCTTGAAGGCGGCTTTGGAACGCAAAGGCTTGGATGTCCCACCTCGGGCCGATACCTCCAGCGCCCTCACGCGAACAGAGTCCCTTGGCCAGGCTCTGTCTCCAACCCCTGCTGCCAAGCCTACAATTCAGCCCCTGGCCCAACCTCTACCGTCTCGGGCAAGCAAGCGGGCGGTCGATCTGCCGAGGTTTCTGCCCCGTCCGTGAGGGATCCCGTGTTGCAGCCTGTTCCTCCCCGCTGGCTGGAAGTGTGGGTGGATCATCCCCATTTGGGGGGTTGCTTTACCTATCGTGTGCCAGAGGGATCCGCGCCAGAAGCGGGCGACCTGCTCAGCGTACCCTTTGGTCAGCAAATGGCGGGGGCAGTGGCCTTGGGTTGGCGCTCCGAGCTGCCGGCAGGGGTGGATCCGCAGTCGGTGCGGGAGATCGAGGCGGTGGTGGCCAAAGGGATCCTGCCCAAAGAATTCTGGCCCCTGTTGCAGCGGGTGGCCGACTATTACCTCACCCCTCTGGCCCAGGTGGTGCGCACGGTATTGCCCCCCGGCTTGCTCAGCCGTTCTCAGCGGCGTGTCCGCTTGCTCAGGCTCCCTGCCGAAGGGGAGGAATGTTCGCCGGCTGCCCAAACCCTGCTGCAGCTGCTTCAGGCCAAAGGGGGAGAGCTGTCTTGGCGCTATGTGCAACAGCAGGTGCCCACTGCCGCCCTCGCCCTGCGGGAACTGCAGCGACGGGGTTGGGTGGAGAGCTTTTGGCAGGAGCAACAGGGGGGCAGGGTGAAAACCCAGCTGGCCGCCAGTCTGGCCGACGACTCCCCAGAGGGGCTGAGCCTCCCTCAGCAGAAGGCGCTGCAGATCCTCAAGCAGAAGGGGGGAGAGCTGCTGCTCGCCGAGTGGGAGCGCCTGGCAGGAGTGAGCCGAGCGGTTCTGCAGGGGTTGGCCCGCAAAGGCCGTGTCCACCTCTACGAGCGCCCACTGCTGCGGCTGGGAGATGCCAGCCTGCCGGGGTGGCGGGATCCGCCCAGGCCCTTGACGGCCGCCCAGGCCCAGGCGGTAGAGGCGATCCGGCAAGCTTTGGGCCGGTTCCAGCGGTTTTTACTGCACGGGGTCACCGGTTCTGGGAAAACGGAAGTGTACCTGCAGGTGATCGCCCAGGTGCTGCAGCAAGGACGGTCGGCGCTGGTGCTGGTGCCCGAGATCGGCCTTACCCCGCAACTGATGGATCGGTTTCGGGCGCGGCTGGGATCCCAGGTGTGGGCCTACCACAGCGGCCTCTCGGAAGGCGAGCGCTACGACACCTGGCGGCAGATGCTGTCCTCCACCCCCCAAGTGGTGATCGGCACCCGCTCGGCGGTGTTTGCCCCCTTGTCCAAGCTGGGCCTGATCGTCTTGGACGAAGAGCACGACGACAGCTTCAAGCAGGATCAGCCCCAGCCCTGCTACCACGCCCGTCAGGTGGCCGAGTGGCGGGCCGAGCTGGCCGGTTGTCCCCTGGTCCTGGGCAGTGCAACCCCAGCGGTGGAAACCTATGCCGCCCATCTGCAGGATCCGCAGCGGTGGATCCGGCTGGCCCTGCCGCAGCGCATCCCCCAAGCTGGGATCCCGGCCACCCTGCCCCAACTGGAGCTGGTGGACATGCGCCAGGAGCTCCAAGCCGGCAACCGCAGCATCCTCAGCCGCCGTCTACACCAGGCCCTGCAGCAGACGCTGGACAGAGGGGAACAGGCCATTCTCTTTGTCCCCCGCCGCGGCCACAGCACCTTCGTCTTGTGCCGTAGCTGCGGGTTTGTCCTCACCTGCGAGCATTGTGATGTTTCTCTCACCTTTCATCTGGCCCATCTCGGCGGGCAGGAACTGCGCTGCCACTACTGCGGCGCCCGCCAACCCCCTCCGCAGCGCTGCCCCGCCTGTGGATCCCCCTACCTGAAGCACTTCGGCACCGGCACCCAAAAAGTGGTGGAAGTGCTGCACCAGCATTGGCCCCAGCTCTCGATTTTGCGCTACGACAGCGACGCCACCCGCCGCAAGGGATCCCATCGCGATTTGCTGGAGCAGTTTCGCAGCGGCAAGGCCCAGGTGCTGGTGGGCACGCAAATGCTCACCAAAGGGCTGGACATACCCCAGGTAACCTTGGTGGGCGTGATGGCCGCCGATGGGCTGTTGCACCAAGCCGACTATCGCGCCGGCGAGCGCAGCTTTCAACTGCTCACCCAGGTGGCAGGGCGCTCGGGCCGGGGATCCCTGCCAGGACAGGCGATTATCCAGACCTATCTGCCGGAGCACCCGATTTTGAGGGCGGTACTGGCCCAAAATTACGAGGGCTTCTTGCAGGCAGAACTGCAACAACGGCAAGAGGGGGGCTATCCTCCCCACCGAGCCTTGATTTTGATCCGCTTGAGCAGCACCCGCCTGGAAGCCCTGGAGTGTTATTGCCATCGGGTGGCCGAACGCCTACAGGGGATCCCAGCAGAGGTGTTGGGGCCGGGGCCAGCTCAGGTGGAGCGGGTTGCCGGACGCTACCGCTGGCAGATCCTGCTGAAGCAACTGCCCGACCAAGATTGGGATCGCCCGAAGCTGGCTGCGCAGATCCAGGCCGCAATTGGCCATCCCCCCCAAGGGATCCGCGTCAGCATAGATGTGGATCCCCTGCGGATTCTCTAGGAACAGTTGACCCGGCGCGCGGCAAGCCCGCCGATCCCGCGAGATCTTCCCGCGAGATCTTAAGGTAGTCTGGTTTCGGGGCCACCCGTATCCAACTCAACTCTGGCAAAGCATGGCTGAAAACCGGACTGGCGCGTTTATTGGTGGGCTGTTGCTGGGAACTGCTGTGGGCACCGCCATTGGCCTGCTCTTGGCTCCCCGCAGCGGACGGGAGACGCGGCGACTGCTGAAAAAATCGGCAGAGG
>NZ_JANSHJ010000002.1:4931-6770 GCF_047502615.1 Synechococcus sp. W60.3
TTGGCTCCCCGCAGCGGACGGGAGACGCGGCGACTGCTGAAAAAATCGGCAGAGGCCCTGCCAGAGGTGGCAGAAGATGTGACCAGCAGTCTGCAATATCAATCGGAAAAGTTGTTCGACGCTGCCCAACGCAGTTTGGATGAGGCTCTGCTGCGGCTGCAGCAGGCAGTGGCGGTGGGCAAAGAAGCCATGTTGCAGAAGCGAAGGGAGCTGCTCCAAGCCCAGAACTCGCGTCCCTTTGGCGGGGAAGAAGCTGACCTAGAAGCTCGGGATGGGGAGGAGGCGGCGGGATGAACGACCCGGTCTTTTGGCTCGGCCTCTCGGTAGGCCTGGTAGCAGTGGGCATTTTGGCAGTGATCCTGACCCTACTACCTGCCGTCATTCAACTGGGTCGAGCTGCCCAGAGCGTGGAGCGCTTTTTCGACACGCTGCTGCGGGAATTGCCGCCCACGCTGGAGGCCCTGCGCCTGACCAGCCTGGAAGTGAGCGAGATTGCCGACAGCCTCGACGAAGGGGTGAAAGGGGCTGGGCAAGTGGTGAAGCAGGTCAACCGCTCCATCGAAGGAGCACGCACCCAAGCCCAGGGCGCCCAAGTCAATATCCGCAGCTTTTGGGCAGGGGTACGGGCAGCCTGGCAGACGCTGTCCGGCGAAGTGCCCCCCACCACTGGCGCGATTCACAACCCGCGGCTGCGCCCATCCGACCCATCCAACCGTTCTTTCTCCGCTGCTTCATCAACACTTCCCCTGGGAGGTGACCGCCCTTTTGCCGGCGGAGCCACACCAGAGGGATCCCAAGCCGCTGCCCAATCTTCCCGACCGGACATCGCCAATCCCTAGGCGTTCCTCAGGATCTTCTGAAAGACAGGCGTAGGAGGCTGGGGCTCTTGCCCGGGGGGAAGCTGGCCCCAAGTCGCATCGGGATCCCAGCGCAGTTGCAGGGTGTCGGCGAGGGAGAACCCCAGTTGCTGCAGGATCTTGAGGCTGAGAGCGGGAATGAGGGGCGAGAGCAGCACTGCCACCCAGCGCACGCTTTCCAGAACGGCATAGAGGATCTGGGCCACCCGTTCCCCCTGCCCTTGTTTGTGCAGCGTCCAAGGGGCCTGCTCATCTAGGTATTTGTTGCTGGCCTGGGCCAAGCTGAGGGCTTTGCGGGCAGCAGAGCTGGGATCCAGCCGCTCGTAGGCGTCGGCCACTGCCGGGGCAAGGCGCTCGGCCAGGGTTTTGAGGGGGTGATCTGCAGGGATCCCGACGGCGGGAATGCGGTAGTCCGGTTGATATTTCTTGAGCATGTTGAGGGTGCGGTTGAGCAAGTTGCCCAGGTCGTTGGCCAGATCGGCGTTGAGCACGTCAACGAAGCGGCCCTCGCTAAAATCGCCATCCTTGCCCAGCTCGATTTCCGTCAGGAAGTAGTAGCGCACGGCATCGGCGCCGTACTGGCGCACCAGCTCAAAGGGATCCACCGTGTTCCCCAAGCTTTTGCTCATCTTGAGGCCATCTTTGGTGAGAAAGCCGTGGCCAAAGATTTGTTTGGGCAGAGGCAGACCGGCCGACATGAGCATGGCCGGCCAGTAGATGGCATGAAAGCGGACGATGTCCTTGCCCACCAGGTGGACATCCGCAGGCCAGTAGCGGCGTAGGGCATTTGCCAAGGTGGGCTCGTCGTCAGGATCCAAAGCAGCACTGATGTAGTTGATGAGGGCATCAAACCAAACATAAAGGGTTTGGCCGGGATCTGCCGGGAAGGGGATCCCCCAGGAGACGCTGGGGCGAGAAATGGAAAAATCCCGCAGGCCCTGCTTGACAAAGTTGATCACCTCATTGCGGCGGCTTTCTGGTT
>NZ_JANSHJ010000002.1:6780-155386 GCF_047502615.1 Synechococcus sp. W60.3
GAAAAGTATACGGTTATTGGAGCTATTTCCTTGAGAGGTGTAGTTGGCTGTCGTGTCATCAAGGGTGGGATGAAGAAAGAGGACTTTTTGGAGTTTTTGAGAAGCGAGTTATGTCCGAAGCTAGATGCGAGGAAGGTTGTGATTATGGACAATTTGAATATCCACAAGAGTCGGGAAGTTGAGGAATTGATTAGGGGGACAGGAGCACGAATCCTATACCTGCCTGTGTATGCGCCGGAGTTGAATCCCATTGAGATGATGTGGTCAGTGTTGAAGCATTTTACTCGGCAGCTTTGCAGAATTGGGAAATATAGCATGGAGCAGATAGTGAAGACTTCTTTACTACTGATCAATCCATCCTCCTTCCGAAGTTGGTTTGCTAAGTGCTGCTATTGTACCCCTTGAGCCCTTAACAGGCTGTACCACCCATCAACCTTGCGGGTAACGGTAGCAGTCTTGATCGTAAAACCGTCGGGCAAAGGACGGTGCTGGATCAGCTTAACCGGCCCAATTTTGGGCAGATGGATAAACTTCCCTCGAATGCAGTCCTGCTTCATTTGGGGGAAGGTAAAGGAGCGGTACCGCCCAACACCCTTAAATCTCGGCCTTCCTGCCCGCTTGCCGTTGGAGTCACCTTTGATCCATCTATCAAAGGCCCTTTGTACCCGCCGTATGCAGTCTTGGAGCACCTGGGAATAAATCTCTCGGTATTCAGGAAACAAAGCCTTGGTATTGGGCAAGTCCCGCTGCTGCGAGTACAAGTCGGGCTGCTCCTTCAACTCAGGCAGATGACAGACCGTTAAGGAGCAAGCATGGATACCGCAGCGATTTTGCTCCCACCAGCGGAAGCGCTCCGCCAAGCGATAGTTGTACTGTTTACGCAACAACTCCAGCCACTCACCCATTAGGGCGACTTGGCTAGAAGTAGGGCGCAAGCGGTACTGGTAGGCAATTCGCACATGAGATTACGATATCTGTTCATGAGTGTCTTCGCCATTCATCCCGACCCTGACCGGCCCCCCAGTCCCCCCGTGTACGGGGGGATATAGGGGGGTACAGGGCACGCCTTCCTGGCGAATTAGGTAAACCTTGAACGCTATGACCTCCGCTTCTGCCCCGCCAGACCTGAAAGCCCACGGCCTTTCCCCAGAGGAATACCGCCAGATCCAGCAGCAACTGGGCCGGGATCCCAACCCCACCGAGCTGGCCATGTTTGGGGTGATGTGGTCGGAGCACTGCTGCTACAAGAACTCCCGCCCTCTGCTAAAGCACTTTCCCACCACGGGCGAGCGGGTGGTGGTGGGGCCGGGGGAAAATGCCGGCGTGGTGGATCTGGGGGATGGGGACTGGCTGGCCTTTAAGATCGAGTCCCACAACCATCCTTCCGCCGTGGAACCCTTCCAGGGGGCGGCCACCGGGGTGGGGGGCATCCTGCGGGATATCTTTACCCTGGGCGCCCGCCCCATTGCGCTGTTGAACTCTTTGCGCTTTGGGCCGCTCACGGATCCCCGCAACCGCCGCCTCATGGCCAGGGTGGTGGAGGGGATCGCCCACTACGGCAACTGCGTGGGGGTGCCCACGGTGGGGGGGGAAGTGGCGGTGGATCCCTGCTACAGCGGCAACCCCCTGGTCAACGTCATGGCCCTGGGCCTGCTGGAGACGCCGGCGGTGGTAAAGTCGGCAGCGCGGGGAGTGGGCAACCCGATCTTGTACGTCGGCGCCACCACCGGCCGGGACGGGATCCGCGGGGCCAGCTTTGCCAGCGCCGAGCTCAAGGAGGACGCGCAGCAGGATCGGCCGGCGGTGCAGGTGGGGGATCCCTTTCTGGGCAAATGTCTCATCGAGGCCTGCCTGGAGGCCTTTGCCACGGGAGCGGTGGTGGCGGCCCAGGACATGGGGGCAGCCGGGATCACCTGCTCCACCGCAGAGATGGCCGCCAAAGGAGGGGTGGGGATCCGCTTTGACCTCGACCGCGTGCCGGCGCGGGAAAGCGGCATGGCGGCTTGGGAATACTTGCTCTCGGAGTCCCAGGAGCGGATGCTGCTGGTGGTGCAAAAAGGCCGCGAGGCGGAGGTAATGGAGATCTTCCATCGCTGGGGCCTGCAGGCCAGCGTGGCCGGAGAAGTCATTGCCGAGCCGCTGGTGGAGATCTGGCACCAGGGATCCTGCGTGGTGAGGGTGCCGGCGCGGGCCTTGGCGGAGGATACTCCTGTTTACGTCCGCCCCCTGTTGCCAGAGCCGCCGGAGTATGTGCAAGCGGCATGGCAATGGGATCCCGCCACTCTACCCCCCTGCGATCGCGAAGGGATTCACCTAGGTCAGGCAACGCTGGCCTGGCAAGAGGTGCTGCTGCAGCTTTTGGCCCGCCCCACCCTGGCCAGCAAAGCCTGGATCTACCGCCAGTATGACCACCAGGTGCAAAACAACACCGTCCTTTGGCCGGGACAGGGAGATGCGGCGGTTATCCGCATCCGCTCCCAAAAATTTGGCGTGGGCGAGGTGCCCCCTCTGCAGGCTGCCCGCAAAGCCATTGCCGCCACCCTAGATGGCAATGGCCGCTGGGTGTATTTGGATCCCTACGAGGGGGCCAAGGCCGCCGTGGCCGAAGCCGCCCGCAACCTCTCCTGCGTGGGGGCGGATCCCCTAGCCATAACCGACAACCTCAACTTCGGCAGCCCGGAAAACCCAGTGGTGTACTGGCAGTTGGCCCTGGCCTGTCGGGGGATTGCCGAGGCCTGCCGCGCCCTGGGCACGCCGGTTACGGGGGGGAACGTCTCCCTCTACAACGAGAAGGGATCCCAGGCCATCTACCCCACCCCCGTCATCGGCATGGTGGGCCTCATTCCGGACTTGAAATTCATCTGTGGCCAGGGGTGGCAGCAAGAAGGGGATCTCGTCTACCTCTTGGGATCCCAGGCCGTCACCAGCCTGGGCGGCAGCGAGTATTTGGCGGCAATCTACAACAAGGTCACGGGTCGTCCTGCCCCCGTGGATCTGGAGCTGGAAAAGCGCGTGCAAGGGGCCTGCCGCCACGGCATCCGCCAGGGGTGGGTGCGCTCCGCCCACGACTGCAGCGAGGGAGGGCTGGCGGTGGCCTTGGCAGAAGCCTGCCTGAGTGGGGGCCGCGGCGCCAGCGTCTCCCTAGCTCCTGGATCCCTGCGCTGGGATCAGGCCCTCTTTGGCGAGGGATCCAGCCGCATCCTCGTTTCTGTGGACCCGGCCCAGCGCTCTCCTTGGGAAGCCTACTTAGAGTCGCAGCTCCCCGGCCAGTGGCAGCTTCTAGGACAGGTGGGCGGGCCTGCGGATCCGTTGGTGTTGACAACGGCAGAAGGGGATCCCCTGTTGTCAGTCTCTTTGGCCGCCCTGCAGGGTGCCTACTACAGCGCCTTTGCCGACTAGCCGCCTAGCTCCCCTCTCCCTCAGGGAGAGGGGCTGGGAGAGGGGCCGGGGGTGAGGGGGACTACCTCAAGCTGATTTTGCCTCAGACAAATTGGCCTGGATCACCTCCCGGTAGTGGGACTTGGGCTTGACACCCACCACCTGAGCCACCAGCTCCTTGTTTTTGAAAAACTGCACCGTCGGCGTGCAGGTGACCCCCCCTGCCTCGGCGATCTCCGGGTCTTTCTCGATGTCGATCTCCACCACATGCAGCTTGTCGGCAAACTCTTCGATGACCTTGTTCAAGATCAGCTTGAGGGCATGACAAGGGGCACAGGTGGGGGCGGTGTACTTGACCATCAGCAGGCGATCGCTTTCGTGGTAGAGCCGCCGCAGGGCATAGCTCCCCTCGTGGCAGGTCTGGCTGAAGTCGAGGTCATCTTGCACCTCCTGCTCAAAACTGGCCTCCTCAACAGCCGAGTCTCCCTCCGGCTCTACCTCGACAGCAGAGGCAGAAGCGGGCTCAAGATGGCTTTGAGGGACGACGTGATACTCCTGTGCCAGGCCGTGTTCGGAGAGCCAGCGCTCCGCCAGCATGGCCGCCATACAGCCGGTGCCGGCAGCGGTGATGGCCTGGCGAAACTCGTGATCCTGCACATCCCCGGCGGCAAACACGCCCTCTACACTGGTGGCTACAGATCCTGGGCGGGTGACAATGTAGCCCACTTCATCCAGTTCCAGTTGCCCTTTGAACAAGTCGGTGTTGGGCTTGTGGCCGATGGCGTAGAACAGGCCGCCCACTGCCATCTCCCGGATCTCGCCCGTCTGGTTGTTGCGCACCCTCACGCCCGTCAGGCGCAGGCCGTCGCCCAGAACCTCCACCGCCTCCGTGTGCCAGTGGACGGTAATCTTGGGGTGGTTGAGCACCCGGTCTTGCATGGCCTTGCTGGCCCGCATCTTGCCACTGCGCACCAGCATGTGGATATGGGATCCAAACTTGGTCAGGTAGGTGGCCTCCTCACAGGCGGTATCGCCGCCGCCAATGACCACCAGCTCCACCCCCCTAAACATGGGCATGGCCCCATCGCAGACGGCGCAGGCCGACATGCCCCGGTTCCAGTAGATCTCCTCTCCGGGCAAGTGCAGGCGCTTGGCCGTGGCCCCGGTGGCAATAATCAGGCTGTGGGTGCGCACTTCCCGTTCGTCAGAGCGAACCACAAAAGGCCGCTGGCTCAGATCCACAAAGGTGACGTCCTCGGGGTAAAGCTCTGCCCCCCACCGCTGCGCCTGGGCACGCATGTTTTTCATCAGTTGGGGGCCACTGATGCCCTCGGGAAAACCCGGAAAGTTCTCCACCTCGGTGGTGGTCATCAACTGCCCGCCCGGGATCCCGCCCACCTGAAACCCCTCAAACACAACCGGCTTCAGGTTGGCACGCCCGGCATAAATGGCCGCCGTAAACCCAGCAGGGCCAGAACCAATAATCACCACGTTCTCAACCCGACTTTGCTCTGTCATCCGATGTCGCTCCTTGCTGTTGCTGAAAACTAAACCAAACTCATAACGACTACGTTTTAGCCTAACACGAGCTGGTACCCTCGGCGAGGCTGGAGCTTGTTAGTCCCATTTTCGCTTTCCTCTAGCTAGGGGGACAGGGTTTTGTCTCTGTCTGGGGGACAACAGGGCAGAAACGCCTGGCTGAGAGGCGCGATGGCCAACCTCTGGAGCAGAAGGCCAAAGCCAGGGCAATTTCGTATCAGAAACTACAAAATGCTGAGATCGGCTTTTCTAGGATGGGTGAGCGCTTTTGGCCCATTCAAGTCGAAGCGTGGGGATCCCGTCTACCTTTGATTACCCCAGTCTCAACCGCAACCCAATCAGGAGAGAGTAATGGCATCCACGCCCCAAGATGTGCTTCAGATGATCCAGGACAACGATGTCCAGATGGTGGATCTCAAGTTTGTGGACATCTTCGGCACCTGGCAGCATGTCTCCTTCCACCCCTCGATGATCACTGAAGAAACCTTCCGCGAGGGAATCCCTTTCGACGGATCCAGCATTCGGGGTTGGAAAGCGATCAACGAGTCGGACATGTACATGGTGCCGGATCCCAAGACGGCCTGGATCGACCCATTTTTTCAAGTGCCCACCCTCAGCCTCATCTGCAACATCATCGAGCCGCGCACTGGCCAGCCCTACAGCCGTTGTCCGCGGAGCCTGGCGGCGCGGGCGGTTGCCTATCTGCAGTCTACCGGCATTGCCGACACGGCTTACTTTGGCCCAGAGGCAGAGTTTTTCATTTTTGAAGATGTGCGGTTTGACCAAACCCAAAATGCCGGCTACTACTTCGTAGATTCGATTGAGGGCCGCTGGAACTCAGGCCGGGAGGAAAAAGGCGGCAACCTCGGTTACAAGCCGCGCTACAAAGAAGGCTATTTCCCCGTCCCGCCTACCGATGCTCATCAAGACCTCCGCACCGAGATGCTGCTGACGATGGCCAAGTTGGGGGTGCCTATCGAGAAGCACCACCACGAGGTGGCTACCGGCGGGCAAGGGGAGCTGGGCTACCGCTTTGCCGATCTGATCACGGCTGCCGACTACATGATGATTTACAAGTACGTGATCCGGAACGTGGCCCGCAAGCACGGCAAGACGGTGACGTTCATGCCCAAGCCCCTCTTCAATGACAACGGCAGCGGCATGCACACGCACCAGTCCCTCTGGAAAGACGGTCAGCCCCTGTTCTACCAAGAGGGCAACTATGCCGATCTCAGCGAAACGGCTCTCTACTACATCGGCGGCCTGCTCAAGCACGCCCCGGCCATCCTGGCCTTCACCAATCCCACCACCAACTCCTACAAGCGCTTGGTGCCCGGGTTTGAGGCGCCGGTAAACCTGGCCTACTCGCAGGGCAACCGCTCGGCTTCCATTCGCATTCCGGTCACGGGCAAAAATCCCAAGGCCAAGCGGCTGGAGTTTCGCTGCCCCGATGCCACCTGCAACCCCTACATCGCCTTCTCGGCCATGTTGATGGCCGGCTTGGACGGGATCAAGAACAAGATCCACCCCGGCGAGCCCCTGGACAAAGACATCTACGATCTAGAGCCAGACGAGCTGGCCAAGATCCCCTCCACGCCCGGATCCCTGCTGGATGCTCTGGAAAACCTGCAGAAGGATCACGCTTTCTTGTTGGAGGGAGGTGTCTTTACCGAAGATCTCATCGAGGCCTACATCGAGTACAAAATTGACAACGAGATCAACCCCATCAACCTGCGGCCTCACCCCTACGAGTTCGCGCTCTATTTCGACGCCTGATTCTCATCTAAACCATTAGTTCTCGGCCAAGGCTTTTGAACGGGATCCCTTCTTGCTGGAGGGATCCCTTTTTTTGGTATTCTGGGCGTGAGCGCCGAAGTCTAGAGGTTGGAGGGAGGGTTTGCAATGGAATGGCTTTATTTTTGTTCTGTTCTCGTTCTTATCGGCCTTCTGGCGCTTGTTGTCTATCTAGCTGACTATCTAGAGAAGAAGCGTCGGGAAGCTTTGGAGCGGGTGGCCAGGAGCCTGGGCATGTCGTTTTCAGCAGAGCTACCCCAAGGGATCCGCTCCCGCTTGCTTCAGGCAGGCTTTAAACTATTTGAACAAGGCTACGATCGACGTTTCTACAACTCAATGTCCAAGCGGCTAATCGATGGAACTGAGATCGGTGCCTTTGACTATCAGTATAGGTACCCCAGCGGCAGGGGCAAGAGTCGCAGGATTGTCTGGGGCAAGAGTCGCGGCACTCATTGCCAGTCTGTTTTCTGGGCCTATTGCGAAGATCTACGGCTACCTCATTTTCGGCTACATCCGAATATTCCCCTGTTTCATGACATTGCCAAAGCCTTTGGCATGCAGGATATCAATTTCGAGAACCATCCCAAGTTTTCTCGCCGCTACCTTTTGCGCGGAGAAGATGAGGCCAAGATTCGCCTGCGCTTCCATCCCAGTTTTCTCAACTTCTTGGAGCAGCATCCTCCTTGCTGTGCGGAGGGATTCGGGCCGCAGCTCGTCATTTGGCAGGATGACCAAATGGTGCTTCCAGAAAAAATGGCAGAATGGCTGCGCTTTGGGGAAGAATGGGTGCAGCGACTGCGGTTGCGTCGCGTTTAACTCTCTGGATCGTCCCTCAAGGCCACTCCCTGGGTATGATGAGAGGAAGAGTTTAAAAAACGTAACGTGTCTTCCTCATTGTCCCAGGCGGTTGTTCTCATTACAGGGGCCACAGGGGGCATTGGCAGCGCCCTTGTGCCTCTCCTGGCCCAGGCCGGAGCCCATCTGGTGCTGGCGGCGCGGCGAGAGGATCCCTTGCGCACGCTGGCGGAGAAAGCGATGTCCCTGGGGGCTGCCTCCGGGCTGGGGATCCCTGCCGATGTGACAGATTACGCTCAGGCGGAGGCCCTGGTCAACCAGACCCTCCAAAGGCACGGGCGGATCGACGTGGTGATCAACTTGGCCGGAGCCGGGATCCTCAAGCCTGCCCAGCACATTACCCCTGTTGAGCTGGAGCGGATGCTGGCGGTCAACCTCAAGGGCAGCTTCTACACCAGCCAACTGGCGGCCAACGCCATGCGGGAGCAAAAATCCGGCCACATCCTCAACTTCCCCGGCATTCTGGGCCGCCACCCCATGGCCATGGCCTCTGCCTACTGTGCTGCCAAGTTTGGCGTGGTCGGTTTTACCAAGTGCATGGCTGACGAGCTGAAGCGCTTTGGGGTACGCTTTACTCTGTTTTACTTTGGCGGCATCGACTCCCCCTTCTGGGATCCCATCAGCCTCAAGGTGCAGCGGGACAAAATGCTCAGCCCTGCCACGGCTGCCGAGGCGATTCGCTTTGTCCTGACGATGCCTGCCAATGCCGTGCCCAACGAGGTGGTGTTGCAGCCGGAAAGCCACCAGTTTCTCTAAGGCTTGCCGAGTTCTGGAAGAAATCCCTGCTGCAGGATCCAGAGCTGGCACAAGTCGGTATTGCCAGCGGGAACTTCCCCAGGCAAGAGAGGGTGGGTTGGGGCTGGCCAGATCTCCTTGCGGCCCTTTGGGCAGATTGCCTCCATAATCAGGAAGACGTCCAGCCGGGGGCCTAGCCGATGGAGGCCATACGCTCACTTGTGCAAGAGGAGCCCATCCTCTCCTTTGCTCTGTTGCTGGGGGTGATCCTGGTGGTGCCGCCGCTATTTGAGCGGCTGCGCCTGCCGGGGTTGGTGGGCCTTTTGGTGGCGGGGATCGCCCTGGGTCCTCAGGGACTGAACCTGTTGACTTCAGAGCTGCCGACGGTGCAGTTGCTCTCGGAGATCGGCGTGGTCTATTTGCTGTTTGTGGCCGGGCTGGAGATCGACCTGGAGCAATTTCGGCAGACCCGCAACCGCTCTGCCACCTTTGGCTTGTTGACCTTTGCCATTCCCCTAACCGTGGGCACCGCCATTGGGCGGCTGTTTGGCTTTGGCTGGAACGCGGCCATCCTGCTGGGATCCCTGTTTGCCTCCCACACCCCCCTGGGCTACCCCATCGTCAGCCGCTACGGTCTGGTGAAAAACGAGGCGGTGCTGGTCACCATCGGCGGCACCATCTTCACCGACATTGCCGCGCTGCTGGTCTTGGCGGTCTGTGTCGGCATCCACGGCGGCGAGTTTTCCCTCTGGAGCTTGGTGCGGCTGCTGGGATCCCTGCTGCTGTATGCGGCTGCTGTGCTGTTTGGGGTGGACTGGCTGGGGCAGCGGTTTTTTCGGGTCACCGGCAGCGAAGAGGGCAACCAATTTTTGTTTGTGCTGCTGGCTCTGTTTGTGGCAGCTCTGGGGGCGCAGTGGATTGGGGTAGAGAAGATCATCGGCGCCTTTCTGGCGGGGCTGGCCGTGAACGATGTGCTGCGGGAGGGCTCTGTCAAAGAAAAGATCGTCTTTGTCGGCAGCATCTTGTTCATCCCCGTCTTCTTTGTGGATATAGGGCTGTTGCTTGATCTACGCGCTTTTTTGCAGACCCTTAGCTCCCTTTGGCTGCTGTTGAGTATCCTGCTGGGGCTGGGCCTCAGCAAGTACGCTGCTGCCCAACTCTGTCAGTGGCTCTACCGCTACACCCCGACCCAAAAGCTGATGATGTGGTCGCTCTCCTTGCCCCAGGTGGCGGCTACCTTGGCGGCAACCCTGGTGGGGTACCGCGTGGGGTTGCTCAATGCAGACGTGCTCAACAGCGTGGTGGTGTTGATGTTGGTAACGGCCACCCTGGGCCCAATTTTGACCAGTCGGGCGGCCACGCAAATGGCTATGGAGGAGGAACAGAGTCGGTTCCCATCTCCACCAGGAGTCGCTCCCGCCTCCGCAGCGCCGCCTCCCCAGCCCTACGTGGTCGTGGTGCCGCTGGCCAATCCCGAAACCGAGGAAAACCTGCTGGAGATGGCCTGCCTCCTGGCCAAGCAGGAGGGCGGGCGGGTGGTTCCCCTCTCGGTGGCGACCGGCCACCTGCACATGGACTCTCCCTTGCTGCAAACTTCCCTGGAGCACGGAGACCACCTCCTCAAGCGGGCGACGGAGTTTTGTCGGCCCTTTGGGGTGGAGGTCACCCCTCTCTGCCGCATCGACAGCCACGTGGCCCAGGGGATCAGCCACGCCAGCCGTGAGCAGAACGCCAGCCTCATCGTCATGGGCTGGAGCGATCCCACCCGCTTACAGGCCCGCCTCTTTGGCAGCGTCATCAACAGCGTCCTCTGGGCTGCCCATTGCCCAGTTGCCGTAGCACGCCTGCTCCATCCCCCCCACAAGCTGCGGCGGATCCTGGTGGTGCTGGAAAACTTTCGCTCGCAGACGGCTCGGGCGGTGCGCCTAGCCCAGATCTTGGCCGCCGCCAGCCAGGGAGAAGTTACCTTGCTTCACATCTGCTTCGCCAGCACCCCCGAAAGCGATCGCCAGTGGCTGGAGGCGCAGCTTTTATCCCTAGCCCAACAGCCAGACTTGGGCTACCCCGTCCAGGTCAAGGTCTTGGCCAGTGACGAGGTCGTCAAAACCCTCTTGCAGGAGGCCCAAGGATTTGACCTGGTGGTGCTGCCCTCTTTTCGTCGGCGCAACCCCAGCGGGAGCCTATCCTTCAGCGACACGACCACTCGCCTCCTAGAACGCCTCACCTGCTCTCTGATCATGCTCGGAGAGCCACTGTAAACTGCTCTTCCAAGGGTAGGCCCTGAGGTGGGACTCGATGTATTTGCCTAGTTTCGGCAACAGGGATGTGGTAGCGATAGCTGCTAGCGGGCTTAGAAATGCTGATGGGTGTGGGGGTGCTGCTTGATGTTGTCGGCATCCCTCACTTCCATTGCCGCATTGAGAATCCGCCGCGGCTCAGCGCTGAAATGGAGCTTGAACACCCCCCTCTCTGGCGTGCAGACCTGGTGCAGAGGGATGTGACGAAATTGGGGCTTGCTGCGGTACGTACGGGCCGCCGCTTGTAGCCGCTCCACAAAATCTTCTCCCAGCACCACCCCTGGCGGGAAAACATCGGCGGGCAAAGTCGGGATCCCGTTGTCGACAACTTCTGCGTAAGTAGTGGCGTAGAGAAGGCAGTAGGAAGTGCTGCGGCGCTCTTGGGCCAGGCAATCCAGGGCGGCGGCGGGAACCGGCTCGGCCACCAACACCTCCCTGAGGCGACCGTCCTCATCCCGTTGGAAGCAAGAGGCCACTCCCAGAACTACATAGTCCAGCCCCTGGACGGTGCCTGAGCTGAGGTGAGTTTGTGCCGTATCCGCCATCGCTGCCCTCTCCGCGTTGCTGGTTGAACTTTCTTGACCTCAGGTAAGTGCCGGGATCCCATGACAAGACCCGTGGTCCTCACCTTAGCAACAACTTCAGGGTTGGACACCTTGCTCTGGGCAAGCCCAGCCCGCAGTTACCTGGGCCTAAAACTCCTGCCGCGCTTCTAGGGCACGGGCCAGGGTAACCTCGTCGGCATACTCCAACTCGGATCCCATGGGCAGGCCAAAGGCCAGACGGGTCATGCGCAGGCCGGGGGCAACCGGCTTCAGGTAATCTTTAACCACGTGCATAGTGACCTCCCCCTCCACGCTAGGGCTGAGGGCGAAGATCAGCTCTTGGGGCTTCTCCCGCGCCACCCGGGCCACCAGCTCGCGGATGCGCAACTGCTCGGCCCCGATCCCGTTCATGGGCGAGATCAGACCCCCCAAAACGTGGTAAAGGCCCTTGAACTCGCGGGTGCGCTCCATGGCGATGAGATCCTTGACATCGGCCACTACGCACCAGGTCGACGGATCCCTCTGCGGCGAGCGACAGATCTCGCAGGGATCCTCCGCCGACCAGTTAAAACAGATGGAGCAATGCTTAACGGTTTGCTTAGCCTCCAGCAGGGCTTTGGCCAGGGCCTCGACCTCGCCAGCAGGCCGGTTGAGCAAGTGCAAGGCCAGGCGTTGAGCTGTTTTGGAGCCAATGCCGGGCAGGCGCTGCAGCTCCTCGATCAGGCGAGCCAAAGGGCGAGTGTACATAGGAAGCCAGGCTGGCCGGGATCAGCCCAACCCCAACCCCGGCAGGCTGATGTTTCCGGTCAGCTCCTCCATGCGCTTGCGCATCGTCTCGGCGGACTGAGTGTAGGCGTTCACCATCGCCGTCAGGAGCAAGTCCTCCACCACATCCACCGGCTCCTGGAGCACTTGGGGATCCAGAGAGACCTTGAGGGGCTCCTGGTTGCCGTTCACTGTCACCTTCACTAGCCCATTGCCGGCCTCGCCGACGATCTCCATTTCTTCTAGCTCTTTTTGCAGCCTTTGAGCGCCGTCGCGCACCTCTTGGGCCTTCTTGAGGGCTTCTTGGATTTTGCCGAAGGGACCAAAGCCTCGGGTCATGGGATCCTCTTCTAGACACTGCTGTTCTACTCTACCCCTTTCCTCTTGTCGGTAAAAGTACCCGCCAAGCTGGAAACCCAGGTCAGATCGGCCTTTTTAGCCTGGGGTTAACCCTGACGAATTATCCTCAACAGAGAGGGCAAAAGCGTCCCCTGCCTGGAGGTGTCATGGCTCAACTGTTGCAGGATCCGCAGTCGCTAGCCGCCCAGCCCAGCCCCGTGCGCCAAAAGGCTTCTCCCTTGTCCTGGCGGCGCTGGATCCCGGAGCGCTGGTATGTTCACCTAGGCCTGTGGCTGGCCTGTTTGGCGCTGGGGTTTCCGGTGCTGTATGCGCTGATCGTGAGCACCCAAAACAATGCCGAGGTATTTCGCTATCAATTGACCTTTGGCTCCTCGTTGGCCTTTAACTGGCAGCAGGTGATGGTGGCGCGTCACCTAGGCCATTACATGGTCAACAGCGCCATCGTGGCCACGGCCATCACGGTGGGCAAAACGGTTTTGTCACTATTGGCGGGGCTGGCCTTTGTCTACTTTCGCTTTCCGGGCAAGGGGCTGGCCTTCGGCTTTGTGCTCATTACCCTGATGATGCCCACAGAAATTCTGATCATCGCTCTGCTGCGGCTGGTCACCAACCTGGGCTGGGGATCCACCTACTACGCCCTGATCGTGCCCTTTCTGGCCAGCGCCACCTCGACGTTTTTGTTTCGCCAACATTTTTCCAACATCCCCCGCGAGCTGGCGGAGGCGGCTCAACTGGACGGGGCCAACCCGCTGCAGTTTCTCACCCAGGTGCTGATCCCCCTGAGCTGGAACGCCATTGGAGCCCAGGCGGTGATTCACTTCGTCTACGCTTGGAATATGTACCTGTGGCCCCGCTTGATCGTGCAAGGCCGGGAGCGGCAGGTGGTGCAGGTGGGGCTGCAATCCCTGCTCAACCTGGATAGTTCCGCCTCCTATGGCCCCATGATGCTGGGGGCGATCATCGCCAGTATTCCGCCGCTGGTGGTGTTCATTGCCCTGCAAAAGCCTTTCATGAGCGGCCTGGCCCTCAGCCGCGACAAGTAAGTTAGCGAGATCCTCATCCCCGCGAGTGCTCCCTTCATGCCCAGAGATCTGCGCCGTTTCATCGCCCTGCTGGAGTCCCGTGGCCAGCTTCGCCGCATTTCAGCAGAAGTAGATCCCGACCTGGAAATTGCCGAGATCGCCGATCGCCTCTTGGCCTGCGGGGGGCCGGCGCTGCTGTTTGAGCGGGTGAAGGGATCCTCGATGCCCCTGCTGATCAACGTTTTGGGCACGGTGGAGCGCATCTGCTGGGCGCTGGGGATGGAGCAGCCGCGGGAGCTGGAGGAGCTGGGGAAAAAACTGGCCTTGCTCTACCAGCCGCGCCCGCCCAAAAATTTTGCCCAGGCCCTGGAGCTGGGGCAGGCGCTGTTCCGAGTCTTCCAAGCTCGACCCAGCCGGGATCTCTTCCCCCCCTGTCAGCAGGTGGTGCTGCTGGGTGAGGCGGTGGATCTCACCCAACTGCCCCTGCTGCGGGTCTATCCCGGCGATGCCGGGCGGGTGCTGACCTTGGGGCTGATGGTTACCAAAGACCCGGAAAATGGCATTCCCAATGTGGGGGTGTACCGCCTGCAGCTCCAGAGCCGCAACACGATGACGGTGCAGTGGCTGTCGGTGCGGGGGGCCACCCGGCATTTGCGCAAGGCGGCGGCCCTGGGCCGGAAGCTGGAAGTGGCAGTGGCCATCGGGGTGGATCCCGCCGTGATCCTGGCGGCGGCTACGCCCCTGCCGGTGGATCTGTCGGAGTGGCTGTTTGCCGGCCTCTACGCCGGCGAAGGGTTACACCTGGCCCGCTGCAAGACGGTGGATCTGGAGGTGCCGGCCCACGCCGAGATTGTTCTGGAGGGCACCATCACGCCAGGGGAGGTGGCCCCCGACGGCCCTGCCGGGGATCACATCGGCTACTACGGCCCTCGCAACGAGCAAGCTCCGCTCATCCGCTTCCACTGCCTCACCCACCGCCGCGATCCCATCTACCTCACCACCTTCAGCGGCAAGCCTCCCAAAGAAAACGACATGATGGCGCTGGCCCTGAACCGCATTTACACCCCCATTCTGCGGCAGCAGGTGCCGGAGATCGTGGATTTCTTTTTGCCCATGGAGGGCTTGGGCTACAAGGTGGCGATTCTGTCCATCGACAAGGCCTATCCCGGCCAGGCGCGGCGGGCGGCCCTGGCTTTTTGGAGCGCCTTGCCCCAGTTTAGCTACACCAAGTTCGTCATCGTGGTGGACAAGGACATCAATGTGCGGGATCCGCGGCAGGTGCTCTGGTGCCTGTGTTCGCGGGTGGATCCGCAGCGGGATGTGTTTATTCTGCCGGACAACCCCTTTGACGCCCTGGACTTTGCCACCGAAAAACGGGGTCTGGGGGGCAAGATGGGGATCGATGCCACCACCAAGATCCCCCCGGAAACCGACACCCCCTGGCGGCAACCGCTTGCCCCGGATCCGCAAGTGGCCCGTCTGGTGGATCGCCGCTGGGCGGAATACGGCCTGGCGGATCTGGACTTGCAGCCGGCGGATCCGCGCCTATTTGGCTACGAGTTCTAGGGGTGGCTAAGAGGCTGGCAGGTGCAACAAGCGCTGTCTTGGCTGGTGCTGCTCCTGAGCTATGTCGGGCTGGGGCTGGGATCCCTGCCCAGGCTGCGCATGAACCGGGCCACGATTGCCCTGGCGGGATCCGCTTTGCTGATTGCCCTAGGAACAGTGCCGCTGCTGGAGGCTTGGGCAGCCATCGACGCGACCACGATTGTCTTTCTCCTCAGCATGATGGTGGTGAACGCCAGCTTGTCCCAGGGCGGCGCCTTCCAGCTAGCTTTGCTGGGCCTGATTCGGGTTAGCCGCAGTCCCTTTGGCCTTTTGCTCATGCTGGTGTTCGGCAGCGGGCTGCTCTCGGCCTTTCTCCTCAACGATACCCTGGCACTGGTGTTTACCCCCCTCACGTTGCAGGTGACAGCCGTGCTGGGGCTGAACCCTATTCCTTACCTCTTGGGCTTGGCGGCGGCCACCAACCTAGGGTCTGTAGCCACCCTGAGCGGCAACCCGCAGAACATCCTCATCGGCTCCTTCTCCGGGATCGGCTACCTGGAGTTTGCCGCCCAGATGACCCCGATTGCCGTGGTGGGGCTGCTGTTGGAGGTGGGGCTGCTGTGGCTCTACTACCCCGAGGTGCGCTCGCTGCAGCCCTTCGCCCAGGTGCCTTGGACGCCGCTGCGCCTCTATCCCCCCCTGTTGCGCAAGAGCGTGGCCATTACAGCGGGCCTGTTTGGGGCCTTTGTGGCCGGCCTGCCCCTAGCGGAGTCGGCCCTGGTGGCGGCGGCCTTGCTGCTGATTACCCGCCGGCTGAAGCCGGAGCGGTTTTTGGGGCAGGTGGACTGGAACTTGCTGGTGATGTTCTCCGGGCTGTTTATCCTGACACGGGCAACCCGAGAGCTGCTGGCCGGCTGGGGAACGAGTCTGGGGCCCTGGGCGGAGCAGGTGGCGGGATCCCCGTTGGCGCTGCTGGCCGCTGTCGCCCTCTTGTCCAACCTCATCTCCAACGTGCCGGCGGTGCTGCTGCTGCAGTCGCTGCTCCCGCTGCAGGGAAAGACGGCCTGGCTGTTGCTGTCTGCCGGCTCTACGCTGGCCGGTAACTTGACTCTGTTTGGGGCAGTGGCCAATTTAATTACCGTCGAAGCGGCAGCTAGAAAGGGGTATGTGTTAACGTTCGGGGAACATCTCCGCTTTGGCCTGCCCCTGACGCTGCTTACCCTTGGGTTTAGCGGTCTGTGGCTGGGTCAGCCCTGAGCCTTGCCGGGAGCCCTCACTGGGCACTAAGGGCGGCCAAAAGCTCATCTGCCAACAACACTGCCGTGTAGACCAAAGCCTGTCGCTGCTCAGGCGAGAGATTGCCAATGGCAGTTTGGGGATTGCTGAGCATGCCCTGCAACACCCTGCTGGCCACGTATTCCCGTTTGGAAACGCCGGGGCTAGAGATGGTGGGGTTATCCAGGGAAAACTTCTGGTGGTGCTCGAAGGGAAAGGCATATTCAGAAACTACCGGCATGGCTCCACTCCAAACCTGGACTCTACGCTGCGCTTGGCCTATTTTCGCATTGTCCCTTGCGGGGAAGCTCCAAAAACAGATGCGCCGTACGCCTATTTGCTTCACCTGAACCGCGTGCGGCATCCCGGCTCCAAAGAGCTTGCCCGTCGCCTGGAGCAGGCGGCCAGGGAGCCCTCCAGTTGTTACCCTGGGGCTCCGGCAGGGGCAGCAGCGTTAGCGACAGGATTGGGCATTCCCAAAAAGATGCAGGAAAATCAGGAGAAGTTGAGCCGGGATCCCAGACCCACCGGCTCTCCATCTCGTTTGCTGAGGAAACCCGATGCACGACCTGGACAGTTTGCCAGAACCGGTAGCCGATGCCCTAATCAAAAGCCTGCTTACAGATGTGGAGCGGCTGATCAACCAGCACGGTTTGTCGGAGGTTTTGGTGGGGTTGGCCATGTATTGCAATGTGCAGTTCAAGGCCAAGTTCAATAAACCCAACCGCACCGAAAAGGATGAGGAGCTGGGATTTTACTTCCGCGACGCCGCCAAAGCTCTGGAGGTAGCGGCCAGCCTCACCTATCGCACCATCGATCGCTCTCGGCCCACCTCGCCTGGCACCTAGACTTTAGGGATCCCTTTTCAACCCTCACCCCCGGCCCCTCTCCCAGCCCTCACCCCCGACCCCTCTCCCAAAGGGAGAGGGGAGTTGGCGAGCGCTCCGGGGTGGCAAGGGATCCCCCTGAGTTTTTATGCTGGTGGGCGAAAGTTGCAGTGAGGCCGCGCGTGAGAGTTGTCTGGGAACGCAGCATTTACGGGGGCAATGTCCGGGTGCCCTGCATCGTCTGCGGTGGATGGGCCGCCCCTATCCCAAAAAAGGGGCAGCAGGTGTTGCTGGCGGTGGTCTATAACGACCGCGGCCAAATCTACGGCGAGATCTGCCGCAGTTGCCTCAGCCTGGGGCCCAAGGGCATCAAAGAGTATCTACGAGAGCGGATTGCCCGCCTGCGCAGGCAACTGCAAGACCTAGAGGAGCTGGAACGAGGAGAGGTGCAGTTGCCCACCCTGGAGCAGGAGCTGAGCGCCTACTTGGATTAACCGCTATACCTTCTTCTCGACCGAAACCTGCAGCCAGCAGCCCA
Organism: Synechococcus sp. W60.3; assembly: GCF_047502615.1. NCBI lineage: Bacteria > Bacillati > Cyanobacteriota > Cyanophyceae > Synechococcales > Synechococcaceae > Synechococcus > Synechococcus sp. W60.3. The sequence goes on from NZ_JANSHJ010000002.1 coordinate 24,256, forward strand.
GCTCGGCGGCCAGCCATTGCAACTCCGGATCGTGCAAGTTCTTCAGCTTGTACTTGCAAACGCCCGCCCAGATGTTCAACTGTGGGCCCACCTCTACCCGATCCCCATCGCAATCGCGTCGGGTATGGCGCGGCATCAGCTCCAGCCGGTGAGGAGATCCCGCGCCAGGCGGGTGGGTCTGCCGCTGCACCTGCTCAGCCGCCGCTCCGGTCGATGCCGCTGCTGCCAGGGTGGGCGCTCTGAGACCATATCCCCTCGCTTCTGGGGCTTCTAAACAGGGATCCCTTGAGAAAGTTGTTCTGGATCCCAGAATCATCCCTGGAAAGCCTGTCCGCAAGCCCCCACGCATGGGCCAGCAGCTTTCCCGAAACGGGGAGGATATGCTGGGCGACAGAGAGGGATCCCCACTTGCCGAGGCGATGGTTTTCTAGCTGAGTCTTCCATGTCTACTCCGTCTGTTTTCCCCACCTACTACCAACAGTTGGGGCTTTCTCCCCAAGCCAGCCTGGAGGAGATCAAAGCCGTCTACCGCCGGCGGGTGCGCGAGATTCATCCGGATCGTCTGCCTGCCGATCTCCCCGAGGGGTTGCGGCAATTGGCCCAGCGAGAGTTTCTTCAGCTCCAACAGGCCTACCGCGTCCTCAGCGACAGCCGGCAGCGCCGGGCCTACGATCTCAGCCTCCAGCCTTCTCCTTTGCCGGTGCCGCAGCCGACCGTGGCCCCTGCCGGTTGGCTGGCCCTCTTGAGCGCTGTCTTGAGCGGAGCTGCTCTCTGTTTGGCAAGCTTGGCCCTTTGGAATGCTCGCATCCCGGCCCAAGGTTTGGATGTGGCCGGCAAAACGGCTGTTGTTGGCGCCCCTCAGTTGTCCGGCAACGCGGATCCCTCCCTGGCCACCGTCCCCCAGACATCCGAGACGGGCAACGCCTCGGAAAGGAGGATCTCGGCCCCAGCCGCCCCTTCTGAAGACTTCTTGAAGCCTTCCCCAGAGCAGGTCGACCGCTTCGCCCGCGCTCTGCTGGCGGTGCAGCCCCTTCTGGCGGCCACCCAAACTCGCCTGCAGCAGGCCAAGGGCAGCGAGGAACGTCGGCAAATTGAACAACAGTTTGAAACCGCAGCCGCCAAGATCATCGCTGCCCATCAACTGACCCCAGAGGACTATCACCGCATCTCTGCCAGCGCCCAGTCGGATCCGGGTGTGGCAGCCGCAGTCACCGCAGCCGTGCGCCGCTGGATGTCGCCCTAGCCCGACAAGACCCTGGCCTGTAGGCGGGAAGAAAAAACTTCGTAAATAACAGTCAAAGGCTGGCCTCGGTGCAGCAAAAGATAATGCCTAGCCCAAAAAGGGCCGCGACAGTTGAGCAGCCGGGCAACTGGCTCGGCTTCGCCATAGTAGAGGCGACGCACTTCGCGAAAGGTCTCCAGTTTTTCTTGGATCAGATTTTGGCCAATGGGCAAATCGGGATGGGGCAAGTATTGGGCCAGATGGTCGGAGTTCCACCAAGAGGTGGCATAGAGCAAGGGCTGCTGAGAGGTTGCTCCACACAGCCAAACCCGCCGCCGCAGCAAGGGGGATCCCAGCCGCGCCAGATCCTTGGTCAGCCGTTGCATGGACTGGGGGGCGGCGCTCTGCTCTGCCAGCAGCTCGACCCGGCCCGTGTCGAGCAGATGGGCCTGAATCGGCTCTTGGGTCAAGGCAGCCAGAGTGCGGGTGGTCAAGCCATCCCCCAAAAGCAGCAAGCGCAACACAGGATCCACCTGCACCAACTCAGGCTGTAGCGGATCTGCCTCCCCCTGCCAATACAGTTGCAGGGGCCACCAATCGCCTTGGCTAGAGGAGACGTTAGAACAGAGGGCAGCGCTCCAAGGGGATCCCGCAGCGTCGCCATGGCAGGTGAGTGAAGAAGGGAAAAGTTCCAAGGCGGAGGTTGAGTTGTTAAGTTCTGTATCGCTCCTTAGTCTAGCCCACCCCATGTCTCTGCTCTAGGGATGTTCCTAGCTGGTGCCCGGCTGGATCAGCAGCCGTACCAGCCAGGGGACGACCACGATGACGCTGATCAGGCGGGCCAGGTGCATGACCACCACCGTGCTGGCTTGCGCCCCCATGTCCAGGGCTATCAGGCTCATGTCCGAAATGCCTCCCGGAGCGGTGCCCAAGATGGCGGTCAGGCGCTCGATCCCCAGCCAACGGGAGATCAAGTACCCCGACAAAACTCCCGTGCCCACCGCAATCACCGTACAGAGCAGGGCCGGTCGCCACAGATCTTTCAAGGCCAACAGCGTATCGGCGGTGAGCTTGCTGCCCAAAAGAATGCCCAGCACCACCTGCATGACAAAGCGGATCCCGGCTGGGGGAGTGGGGATCGGGATCGCTCCCCAAACATTGACCAAACCCACTGCTACCATCGAACCCACCAAAGCTCCTGCCGGCAGCCTCAGCTTGACTGCAATCAGGGCGCCCGCCAATCCGATTAACAGCGTCCAGAGATAGTTCATCATTGCGGTTTGGCCTCAAGGCAAGAGGATCGCTGTGAGCCAGGGTTGGAGCTGCTCTCCCCACGGCATTCGGCGCAGATCCCGTAGAAGTCAAGCACATGGTACTCGATGACAAATTGGTAGCGGCTGGCAAGCTGCTCCTCCAGGTCTCCCACTGGGCAATCCGGCAGAGGCACCACCCGCCGACATTCGGTGCAAATGAGGTGATGGCGGTTGTGGCCGTTGCTGGGCAAAACCTGATAGTAGGTCTGCTGATCTCCCAAGTTGACCGCTTGCAGCTTGCCCTCGTTGCGCAGAGCCTCCAAAGCCCGGTAGACCGTGGCCAAGCCAACGCTATGGTTGGCATTGCGCAACTCCAGGAAGATCTCTTGGGCCGAGAGGGGCCGCAAGCTCTGCTTCAAGACTTCCAGGATCAGTTTTTGGCTGCGGGTCTGGCGGGAGGAGGACATGATCCCTTTTCGTTCTGAGGGGTCACCAGCAAGGTTAGCGCTCGGCGTCGGCCTCGGCTTTCATGCGCTCTAGGGTTTGGTGCATTTGGTCGAACATTTGGCTGAGGGTGAGCCCAAACCCCCCAAGCTGGGTTTGCAGTTGTTTGATGGTCATCTGAGCCATAAAGTCGTCGGAGAGCTCCAGCCGCTTCATGAAAATGCGCTGCCGCTCCAGCAATTCTTCCATTCGCTCGATGAAGATTTTTTTGCCTTCCCGGTCGAATTGGCCGTAGCGCTCGCCAAGTCGCATCAGGTTTTGGAAGTCCTGAAACAGCTGCTTGGCTTCTTCTTGAACGATCTCCGAGTCGAAGAAGCTCATGGCCTTTCGTCTGCCCTAAATAAACTGCATTGGGTATACCCATCCTATCCGATCGGGTTGGGGGGTCGCAGTCCCTGCCGTTTTCCGGCCAGTACGGGATCCCGTCCTTCGCTTGGGTGGAGAATGGAGTTTTGACCTGTCTGCCCCGCTTATGTTCCCCTTTCCTGGTGTGAAGGCTTATACGCAGCCGTCTTTGGCCCAGCAGTGGTGCCAACGGGTGCAGGGATCCCGACCGCTGTTTTTGGCCTGCCTGGGGTTTACGGAAACGGCCCTTATTCCCGGCATCTCGGCTGCCGGCGCCACGCCCTCCTTGCGGCGCTACACGGCCCTTGCCGATGGAGAGGTGTTGCTGGGGGACTATTCTCACCGCCTGCCCACCTCTCCCGATGGCTATCCTTCACCGGTGGTGATCAGCCGCGCCGTCCTGAGGGAGTTGGGGATCCCCTGTCGCGTGTTCGACTGTGGTTTGCCGGAGCCTCTGCCGGGGGCAGAAACGGTCAGCGCCAGGGGAATAGCCCGCTGCTTGAGCACAGGGCAGGCTCTGTCTTTGGAGCAGGTGGGATCCCTGTGGCAGGAGGGGTATGAGCGGGGATCCCGGCTGGAGTCGAGCTACTGCGTCATCGGAGAATGTGTGGCGGGAGGCACCACCACGGCGCTGGCAGTGTTGTTGGGGCTGGGCTGGCAAGCAGAGGGCATGGTCAACAGCAGCCACCCGGTCTGTAACCACGCCCAAAAGCTGGCCTTGGCCCGGCAGGGATTGGCCAGACTTCCCGCCAGGGCTACCGCCCCAGAGGTGGTGGCCGCTGTGGGGGATCCGATGCAGCCTTTTGTAGCCGGGCTGGCGATGGCGGCAGCCCAGCGGGGGCCGGTGCTGCTGGCGGGCGGCACCCAAATGCTGGCGGTGCTGGCCCTGATGCGGCGCTGGGGGGAAGAGCAAGGGATCCCCTGGCCCCCGGAGAATGTAGCCATAGGTACCACCCGCTGGGTGGCCGAGGATCCCTCGGGCAATACGGTGGGTTTGGCGGAGCTGCTGGGCGAGGTTCCCCTTTTGGCCACCCAACTCAGCTTTGCCCAAAGCCGCTATGCCCCCCTCCGGGCCTACGAGCGGGGCTATGTCAAGGAAGGGGTGGGGGCGGGTGGGCTGGCCATTGTCAGCAGCCTCTATGCCGGCTGGGGCCAGGCAGAGCTACTGGCCGCCGTTGAGCGCAGCTACGAGCAGCTCGTGCTTCAGGCCGGCTCCAGGGGGGCCATCGTCAGGCCCTCCCGCAGCAACTGTTGATGGTAGAGCTCTGCTTGCTCTTGCGGGCCGACCCAAACCACCGCCTGCCCTTCGGCATCCACCTGCACGGTCAGTTGCCGTGCCAGGGGCAGGGTCATGCCGGGGATGTACTTGAGCAAGCATTCGGTAACATGCTGAAAGGTGTTGAAATCGTCATCCAAGACGATCACCTTGAAGTGGGGGTAGGGCTGGCGAACCCGGGTTCTCGACGGAGACGACTGCTGAGCAGGTCGAGTGGGAGCTTCCGTGGTCATAGCAGCAGAACTCAGGACAACATCTGGATACCTAGGTCACATTCAACTTTCTCAACAGCCAAAAATCGGTCGCTGTTGATTCTGAGTCCATTCTAGTTCCTAGTCTCCAGTGGACGCATGGGGTCTGCCGGCAGCCCGTATTTGCCTTTGGATCCCTTGCCGGTGCAAGAGATGGGAAAGAGGTGCGGATCCCCGATCCGCTCTCACAACATCAGCTCTTGCCGCAGGGAGCGACGGGGCTTTTTGCCACCGAAGTGGCGCTCAAAATAGAGGGCGGTGGCTTGCGACAGGATCCCGGCTTCGACAAGCGCCTGGCAGAGGGATCCCCCAGGGGGTAGGTGCTCTTGGATCTGCTGGATTTGCGCGGCGCTGACCAGCCCCGAAGCCTTAAGGTAGTCGGCCACGTGCCGTCCGCCTGCCAGGTAGACAGAGTAGCCGTCTTCGCTGAAAAACTTGACTGTCTCCGGCTTGAGGCCGCTGTGGTGGGTCAGCACGTCTGTGAAAGTGCCGCCCTCTGTTTCCCAGGCGTGGAGGACTGTTTCGATGCCGGCGTTGTCGAGGAGACCGGCTGCGCGCAACTGGGTCAAGATCCGCCGCACCCAAGGGTTGGCCCGCTGCAGCGCTTCCAGATCTTCTTCTCCCAAATACTCCTGAGGCGGCAGCTCGGCATCTGCGGTCGATTCGGCCACGCTCGCAGTTTGGGTAGCCGGGGCAGGCGACGGCGTCCGGTTGGCCTGCACTTGGGCCTGGAGCTGGCGCACCTGCTCTCGGGCCTGTTGGAGCTGGGCTTCGGTGGACTGCAGATGGCTTTGGGTGGCTTGCAGTTGGGCTTGGACTTCCTGCAGGCGTTCTTGAGTTACCTGGAGTTGGGTCTGGGCTTCCTGAAGTTCCCCCCGCAGCCGGTGGATGGTCTGGCTGGCTTCTTGGCGGGCGTGGGCCAGGTCGGCAATGAGGCGGGCCTTCGTCGATTGGGCCACTTGAAGCTGGTGCTGCTGCTCCTGCAGCGATTGGCTGAGAGCGGCCAATTCGGCTTCCTTGTGCTCAAGAGCCTGGCGCAGTTGAGCCTCAGCTTGCTGATGCTGCTGCAGCCGGGATCCCAACTCTTGCAGCTTGAGCTTGGCCTGAGATTGCCATTCCGTCAGCTCGTGGCAGTGGCGCCGCAGGGTCTCCAGCTCGGCCTGGGCAGCTTGCAACTGCTCGGCCAGTGCCTGGACTTGCGCGGATCCCCGATCTTGCTGCGCTCGGAGCTGCTCCTCCAACTCCTGAATGCGCTGCTGGGCAGCCCTGTGTTGCTCGGATCCCTGCTGGATTTGAGCCGCCAGTTGGGCTTCCAACTCGGCAATGCGCTGTTGCTGCTGGCGGGATTGAGACTCAACGAGCTGCTGTCGCTCCCGCTCCAGTTGCGCTTCTAGGGCGGCAACCTGCTCTTGGTAGCGCTCCAGTTGGGCTTGGTATTGCGCGGTAGCTTTGTGAACTTGCTGCGCCACCTGCAGCGGCGAAGCGTAGAGGGGGGGCTGATCCGGAATGGTGGACCACTGCTCCAGCATCACTTCCCAACTGTTGGCAGCTCCTCGCCGTCGCCGGAGCTGCTGCTGCTTGTCGAGGGCCCACTCCAACCAGTGGGGCTGCACCCAGCCCTGCTGCACCAGGATCTGCCCCAACTTGCGCTCAGGGTGGTGCTTTTGCTGAAGCAAAGCTTGATACACGTGCTCCAGTTCCAGATACCCATGCAGCACCAGGATCTCGCCGATGCGCACCAACTCGACCGGGATAAAGGGATAGAGATCTTGCGGGGCAACCCAGCCGTGCTGCATGCACAGCTCCCCCAACATCAAGGGGTTATCCGCCTTTTCCCACATGGCCTGAGCCAACTGGGCGGGGGTGAGCAACCCCGCTTTGTTGAGGGCTTCCCCCAAACGGATCTCAAACTTTTCCTGGTCGGCTGCAGCTAGGGGAGGGTTCATCGGGCTCCTTCGCTGTGACTAGTAAATCTAGTACATCTCTCGTAGCAGAAAACCCTTGAGGAAGGGAGATTTAAACCTACAAGTTAGCTCGATAAACCGCGGATCCACGGATTTTATTGCAGCGCCCGCTTTGGTTAATTCCTGCTCAGGAGGGCTGTTGTTCTTGGCGTCGGGCAAACTGTTGCAACTGCCTCAGGAGCAGCAACTGCCCCAGTCCAAGGGGCAGGAGGGAGACGGCCTCAACCCGGAGCTGTACCCAGCCGTTGCCCCACATCCAGTCGCAGTAGCCATCGGCTCCGCCCCACATTAGTAGGCGTAGCCGTTTCGGCAGCAGGGTTTCCACCTGGTGCGTGATCGAGACGGGGCCCCACTGGACGGCAAAGGTGCTGCCCAGCTCCAGCCTAGCGGGCAGGGATCCCTGCAACTGCTGCGGCCAGAGCCACTGCTGCAACAGCCCCACCTCGGTCAAGCAGCGCTGCAAGGTCGAGGAACTGGCCTCGACCTCGATGCGGATGGTGGAAGATTGGAATGTCCCGAGCATACTTATCCGGCTGAGGCGACCCCAGAACCGAAGCGGCAGCCGGGGCGACAACTTCTAACTCCATTCTGGCCAATTGTTCGAGAGTTGCCTTTGAAAACAGCTCGTCCTCACGTGGTTGCCATCCTGGCCCAGAGTCTGGACGGCAGGATCGCCACCCACCGCGGGCAAAGGCCCCACTTCGCCAGCGCCGAAGACCACCAGCACCTGGAAACCCAAGCTGCCCGGCAACAGGCTTTGATCATGGGGGCGGCCACGCTGCGGGCCTACGGCACCAGCCTGCGCATCCGGGATCCCGAGCTCATCCAACGCCGACTCCAGCAGGGCCTCTCCCCTCAGCCCCTGACGATCATCTGCTCCGGCAGCGGGGAGATTCCTGAGGATTTGCCGTTTTTTCGCCAGCCCCTCACCCGCTGGCTGTGGACAACTCCCCAGGGATCCCGGCTTTGGCAGAACCGAACCGGCTTTGAAGAGATCTGGGTGGCTGCCGATTGGGATCTGCCGGCACGGCTGGCGCGCCTGCGCAGTTTGGGCATCGAACGGGTGGGGTTGCTGGGCGGGGGCCGGCTTTTGGGGGCGTTTTTGCAGGCAGGGGCCTTGGATGAGCTGTGGGTGACCCTGGCGCCGGTGCTGCTGAGTGGGTATGCCGATGCGCCCGCCAGCATCGAGGGCTGGCAGCTGCAGGGATCCCCGCCCCAACTGGAGCTGCTGGAGTGCCACCGTGGCTCTAAGGAGCTGTTTTTGCGCTACCGGGTCGAGTGGCCCTGAGGGGGCTCGCGAGAAAAATTTTTGGACAAATTTAGATTTCTCAGAAATCCACAGGTTTTCCCCAGACTTTCCACAGAGAGGAGGCCTGTTTTCCACAGGCCTGTGACCTCAGGAAACGGCAGCGAGGGTTTTTGTGGAAAAGTCCAAACTGGAAAGTTCAGACGGATACACCTTGAGAAACGCAACGGGATCGCGCCGTTTTTGCCGATGGCATCAAAGCCGGCGGCGGGCTTGAACAAACTTGGAGCCGCTGCCCAGGATTGACACCCCCCATGGGGCAGAGGGCAGAATAGCCGCACCTGAGGTGAGGGGGAGATTTTCCTGGCAGCTCTCCTCAGAGGCAAAGAACCCTTTGCCCAAAAACTCTATCCCTTCTCCTGCCTGAGACAAGGCCAAGGGGCAGTTTGGTATCCTCTGGCCGCTGCCGGACGGGCTAGGGGCAAACTTCTACACACTGTCTTGCTTTTGGCGGGGCCGATGCGGCCCCCGGCGTACCCAAGTTAGAGAGCTGGGTTGGCTTGTTTTTTCCCTTCTGGGCAGGCCCGGTTTTGGCCGGCTCCTTAGGTTTTCTTGGTTTCCCTGTTAACCCCGAGTAGGTGGTTGGGCTATGGATTCTCCCACCGTCAGCATTTTGAGCGAAATTCCCGAGGAGCTACACGACACCCTCAAAAACTACCTCTCTCGTCACCCCGATTGGGATCAAGATCGGGTCGTAACGGCAGCGCTCTCGTTATTCCTGCTCCAGAGCGGAGACACGGATCGGCGCGCTGCCCGTATTTACTTAGACAGCCTGTTTCGCCGCAACTGAGCCCTCGCAAGGCAAGCGCCGAGGATGGCCCGATTCAGGAGCGGGGGGGTAGGAACGCTCTGTCAAGAACGTCCTATTCACCTGAACTGTTAACCTGAGTAGGGAGATGTCCCGCTGTTGCTGAATACCGGCGGGAAGGGCAAAAAAGGGATCCACCAAGGGAAAAACCGTGCCACAGGGCTTTGGGCGAGGAAAGGGCGACCGGCAGACGGCTGGGCCAAAAGGCCTAGGAAGAGGCTCCGGTCTATCCCCCTTCCCTTCCCCAGAGGCGACCCTGGCGCTGGCCGAGCGCCACCGACAAGCAGGGGATCTGGAGACAGCACTGCACCTCTGCCGGCAGCTTACCCGGGCCCATCCCCACCTGTTCGCCGCCCAGGCGTTGCTGGGATCCCTCTATCTGCAGATGGGGGATCCCCGCCAAGCTTTGACCCCTTTGCAACTGGCGCTGCACCTACGGAGAGATTGGGTGCCGGCCTGGCAGGAGCTGGGCGATGCCTGGATGCTGCTGGGCAACCCGGAGGAGGCGGCGCGCGCCTACAAGCAGGGGCTGGCCTTTGCCCCTAACGACGGGCAACTGCTCTTCCGGTTGGGCAGTTGTTGGCTGGCTTTGGGGAAACGGGAGCAGGCGATTGCAGTGCTGCGACAGGCGGCAGCGGCCCAACCTCCTCAGGCTTATGCGCTGGCAGCTCTGGGCAATGCCCTCCTATTCGACAACCAGCTTGCAGAAGCCGAAGCCTGGTTTCGCCGCGCTCTTGTCCTGGCGCCGCAGGAGGGGCGGATCCTCGTCAACCTCGGCCACTGCCTACACCTGCAAGATCGCCTGGAGGAGGCCGCCGACTGTCTGCTACGGGCCATCCCGCTGCTGCCAGGGGAGGCGCAGCCCCACAACAACCTGGGCACCGTCCTGCAAGAGCAAAACCGACTCGAGGCCGCTATCGAGGCCTATCGGCGCGGCCTGCAGTTGGCCCCCGACTGGCCGGAGATCCACTACAACCTGGGCACGGCCCTGCTCACCCTGGGCCGCTACGAGGAGGGGTGGCAGGAGTACGAGTGGCGGCTGCAGCGCCAGGGAGCGGCCTACCCCTGCTTCCCTTTGCCCCTGTGGACGGGATCCCCCTTGGGCCGGCAGACGCTGCTTGTCTACGCCGAACAAGGGCTGGGAGACACAATTCAGTTCGCGCGCTACCTGCCCCTTTTGGCCGCCGCCCATCCGCAGGCCTCCCTCTATTTCCGCTGCCCTCACTCCCTAGTCGAGTTGCTGCGAGCCTCCTTTCCTCAAGTCCAGGTCATTTCCGATACGGATCCCCTGCCCCCCTTCGACTGGCACCTGCCCTTGCTTAGCCTGCCCCATCGCCTGGGCACCACGCTGGAGACAATTCCCGACCGCATCCCCTATCTGGTTTGTCCCGATGGGAGCTCCGCCTGGCCGGAAGATTGGCCAGAGCTTCCCCAGAGGGGGATAAAGGTGGGGCTGGTGTGGGCCAGTGGCCGCCGCGACGACCTCGCCCTCAGCCGGGTGCAGAGGTTAAAAAGCTGTTCTCTTAACCTCTTCCTCGAGTACCTTAATCTGCCCCAGGTGCAGTGGGTTAGCCTGCAGGTGGGTGAAGATCTAAGCCAGGTAGAACCCCTTCTCAAGCAGCACCAGGTGGTGGAGCTGGGATCCCGTTTCCGGAATTTTGTTGATACTGCTAGGGCAGTTGCCCAGTTGGATCTGGTAATTAGCGTCGATACTGCCGTTGCCCACCTGGCTGGGGCGCTGGGCAAGCCGGTGTGGGTGCTGCTGCCCTTTGCCGCTGATTGGCGCTGGCTACTGCAGCGGCAAGACAGCCCCTGGTACCCCAGGGTGATGCGCCTATTCCGCCAAGAAGCCCGCGGCAACTGGGTTGGTGTGCTGCAACAGGTGCGGGCAGCCCTGGAAGAGCTACTAAGGGGGATCCCGTCCTACTCCTCGCCTTTTGGAACGATGCGCTGAAACAGATAGCCGGTACCGCGGGCTGTCAGGATAAGCTCAGGGTTGCTCGGGTCATCCTCCAACTTGGCCCGCAGCCGCGAGATGTGGACATCCACCACCCGCGTATCCACGTGGCGCTCCGGCGTGTAGCCCCACACCTCTTGCAAAATCTCGGCGCGGGAAAACGGCTCCCCCGACCGGCTGACCAGCAGCTCCAGCAAACTAAACTCCATCCCCGTCAGGCGGATGCGCTCGTCCCGCTTGTAAACCTGCCGCTTGTTGGTATCGATGCGAAGATCCCCCACCTGAATTACCCCTGAGCTGGGGATCCCTTCATGGGACGACCGCGCCACCCGCCTCAGCACCGAACGAATGCGGGCCTCCAGTTCTTTGGGCGAAAACGGCTTAACCACGTAGTCGTCTGCCCCCAGTTCCAAGCCAGTAATGCGGTCGGCCACGTCCCCCAACGCCGTGAGCATGATGATCGGGATGTCGGATTCTTTGCGCAACTCCTGGCAGACCCCGTAGCCATCCAGCTTCGGCATCATCACATCCAGCACCACCAGGTCAGGATCCTGCTTGCGAAAAACCTCCAGCGCCTCCTCTCCGTCGGCAGCAGTAACCACGTCGTACCCGATCATCGAGAGGCGGGTCTCCAAAATGCGGCGGATGCTGGCCTCATCATCGACCACGAGAATCCGTTCTTTGCGCTGGGCTTCCACGGTGCTGCAACTCCTAAACTTCTAAATGAAAAGGATTGGAAAAAATTGAGGTGAGCGCGAACTCGAGGTGGTCAGATGCAGCCTCCTCAGGGGCTCCTCCTGGAGGGGTGGACTCACCCCGGGAGCTGCAACGCTGCCAAACCCTTGTTTGTCGGCAACGGAAACCGCAACCCAAGGATGGAGCTTCAGAAAACAAACACCGAAGGCTCGCCCGGCAGTCGATTCAATCTTGTTAAAAGCGCCAACTTCAACTTCACTTGCTCCTGCTCGGTAGCACAGGTGTGGCACTCCTCCCCAAACGCTACCCCGGTCGACCGCCGCCAAACCTGAGAGGCCTTCGTAAGAAGTTACTAAGAGGTTACTTTCTACCACCCAATTTATCATCCAGAAGCGGCTGCTAACCCGCCTTAACCCTTTATTGTGCAGCTATTTTGCTCGACTTGATACATACCTTCACAACTTCTTCAGGTTGCTGCCAAGCGTTTCGGAATCCTCCTCAGAAAAAGCTGCTGCCGCCACTGGGGATCCCTGGCCACTGGGGGTAGGAGGGAGGGTTTCGGCAACAGGGACAGAGTAGCAACTGGCCAGCAGGCCAGCGGAACGGATTGCGCGGTCGGCATGCAGCTCCAAAACCCGCCGCAACAGACGTTCTGCCGCCAGCCAACTTGCCAGAGGCAGCGCACGCTCGGCCAGCGAGGGCAAGGTCGGGTTGGGCAGGGATCCTAAGGCCTGCAGGACAGAACTGGAGACCCAGGCAACTGGGCTGAGCCGCTGCGCCAGCCGACAAGGATCGCAGACCAGGCCACCCGCGTGGGGAGAGAAGAAAGCCTCACCTGCTAACTCCTCCCCACAGGAGTAGCAGGCTTGTACTGAGGGGGCAACCCCCCCCACCACTAAAAGGTGGTAGAGCCCATGGACAAGGAGCGGCAAAACGGCCTCTGTCGCAGGGGCCTGCTCGATGCGCTCCAGATGCTCCACCAGCAGCACAAACAGCTCTTCCTGGGGCTGGTTGGGCAGGGCCAAAAGCAGGGCCACCTCTGCCAAGTACTGCGCCGCCGTCAGATGGGCCAGGCTGCGGCCAAGACGGGGAAAACTCTGCAGGGTTTCTGCCTGGGCGATGCGCTGGAGACACTGCGAGGGATCCGTTTGGGCCGACCAACGCCCCCGCGCCACCAGCAGATCGTTGACAACAAAGGGCTCCATCCGCCCTCCCCACTTGGAAAGCTGCTTACGGGATCCCTTGGCCACCGCCCGAATCAAGCCCTGCTCGCGGGTCAAAATAGTAATGATCCGATCCGCCTCCCCCAGCGGCATCGCTTTGAGGTTAATACCCGTCACCCGGTAGGTGACCCCGCTCATGGGCCGCCGGCTCCTCTAGCCTCCAGCTCTCGCATCAGCTCCAGCCCCCAGGAGGTGCCGATGCGGCTCGCCCCCGCGGCGATCATCGCCTCCGCCTGCGCCACGGTGCGGATGCCGCCGGAAGCTTTGACTCCCACCCTGCCGCGGCTAAGCTGCCACAGCAGTTGCACATCGGCCGGTGTCGCCCCTCCCATCCAGCCGGTGGAGGTCATCAAGAAGGCAACTCCCGCGTCCATGCAGATCTCGGCGGCCAGCTTTTTTTCCTCGTCAGTGAGCTGGGCAGTTTCCAAAATGGCCTTGACGCAAACCCCCGTTTCTTCCACCAGTTGGGCAATCTCGGCATGGAGGCGATCCAGCTCCCCCGCCTTGAGCCAGGCCAAGTTGATGCGGACATCCAGCTCCCGGCACCCCTGCTCCACCGCCAGTTGAGCTTCGTAGAGCTTGACCTCCGCCGTGTTGGTGCCCAGGGGAAACCCCACCACTGTGCTCACCCGTACTGGCGACCCGTGCAGCCGCTCAACCACCCGCGGCACGTAGCAGGGAGGCACACAAAAGGTGGGGAAGCCATAGCGCAGAGCAATTTCACACCCCTGGTCGATCTCCTCTGGGGTCACCATCGGCAGCAGCAGGGTATGGTCGATGTACTCCGCCAAGTTGATCGGGACGTCTGCCAGGCCCTTGGGCTCCAGAGAGAGCATCAGTTGCCAGATCCCACAGCACTACCTCTACTTTAGCCCCAAGGATCCCGGAGAGCAGCCGCAGCAGCCAATCCCCCCTACCCCTGAGATTTCAGCCAATTCGACGCCTCCACGGCAAAGCACAGCATCATTTGATAGTCTGGTTTGGGGGCCACCTGTATCCCCCCTCAACCCTGGCAAGGCATGGCGGAAAACCGGACTGGCGCGTTTGTCGGCGGGCTGCTGTTGGGAACGGCGGTGGGCACGGTCATCGGTCTGCTTTTGGCTCCCCGCAGCGGACGGGAGACGCGGCGACTGCTGAAAAAATCGGCAGAGGCCCTGCCGGAAGTGGCAGAAGACGTGACCACCAGCCTGCAATACCAATCGGAAAAGCTGCTCGACTCCGCCCAAAAAAGTCTGGATGAGGCCCTGCTGCGGCTCCAGCAGGCAGTGGCGGTGGGCAGGGAAGCCATGTTGCAGAAACGGCAAGAGCTGATGCAAGCCCAAAACCTGCGTCCCCTCGCCCGGGAGGAAGCCGACTCAGAAGCCCAAGGTCGGGAGGAGGCAGCGCGATGACCGAGCCGGTATTTTGGTTGGGCCTCTCGGTAGGTCTGGTGGCAGTGGCCATTTTGGCGGTGATCCTGACCCTGTTGCCCGCCGTCATTCAATTGGGTCGAGCCGCCCAGAGCGTGGAACGCTTTTTCGACACGCTGCTGCGGGAGTTACCGCCCACGCTGGAGGCTCTGCGTCTGACCAGCTTGGAAGTGAGCGAGATCGCGGACAGCCTCGACGAAGGGGTCAAGGGGGCCGGACAGGTGGTGAAGCAGGTGAACCGCTCCCTGGAAGGGGCCCGCAAGCAAGCCCGCGGCGCTCAGGTCAATGTCCGCAGCTTTTGGGCAGGGGTACGGGCGGCCTGGCAGGCGCTGTCCAGCGAGACTCCCCCCACCGCCATGGGTAACTCTCAGCTGCGCTCGGGCCAGGCTGGCCGTTCTTTCTCTGCTGCTGTGCCAAGCATTTCCTTGGGAGATATGGGTCTTTCCGCCGGCAAGGCAACACCAGAGGGATCCCAGCCTTCCCAACCCGATGCCGCCAATTCTTAGGAGCTACTTGAGTATTCTCTGGAAGACGGGCACAGGAGGTTGGGGCTCTTGCCCAGGCGGAAGCCGGCCCCAACGGGCATCGGGATCCCAGCGCAGTTGTGCGACATCCTGCAAAGGAAACCCCATCTGCTGCAGGATCTTGAGGCTGAGGTTGGGAATGATGGGCGAAAGGGCCACGGCCACCCAGCGCACGCTTTCCAAAACGGCGTAGAGGATCTGGGCCACCTGCTCGCTTTGCCCTTGTTTGTGCAACGTCCAGGGGGCCTGCTCGTCGAGGTATTTGTTGCTGGCCTGGGCCAAGCTGAGAGCTTTGCGGGCGGCAGAGCTGGGATCCAGCCGCTCGTAGGCGTCGACCACTGTCGGGGCCAGGCGCTCGGCCAGGGTTTTGAGGGGGTGATCCGCAGGGATCTCGACGGCGGGGATGCGGTAGTCGGGCTGGTATTTTTTGAGCATATTGAGGGTGCGGTTGAGCAGGTTCCCCAGGTCGTTGGCTAGGTCAGCGTTGAGAACCTCGATGAAGCGGCCCTCACTAAAGTCTCCATCCTTGCCCAGCTCAATTTCAGTCAAGAAATAGTAGCGCACGGCATCGGCACCGTAGCGCTGCACCAGCTCAAAGGGATCCAGCGTGTTGCCCAGGCTTTTGCCCATCTTGAGGCCATCTTTGGTGAGAAAGCCGTGGCCAAAGATCTGTCTGGGCAGCGGCAGCCCTGCCGACATGAGCATGGCCGGCCAGTAGATGGCGTGGAAGCGGACAATGTCTTTGCCCACTAGGTGCACATCGGCGGGCCAGTAGCGGCGCAAGGCGTTTTCCAGCGTCGGCTCGTCCTCGGGATCCACGGCGGCGCTGAGGTAGTTGATGAGGGCATCAAACCAGACGTAAAGGGTTTGGCTGGGATCCGCCGGGAAGGGGATCCCCCAGGAGACGCTGGGGCGAGAGATGGAGAAGTCCCGCAGGCCCTGCTTGACAAAGTTGATCACCTCATTGCGGCGGCTTTCTGGTTGAATGAACTCCGGGTGCTCCGCATAGAGGGCTTCCAGTTTTTCCTGGTAGCGAGAGAGGCGAAAAAAGTAGTTTTCTTCGTCTTTCCACTCCACTTTTTTGTTGGGGTGAAGCGGGCAAAATCCGCCTTCTAAGAGCTCTGACTCGTCCTTGAACTCCTCGCAGGCAACACAGTACCAGCCCTGCTGCCGGCCAACGAAAATATCCCCCCGATCCCACACTCGCTGGAAAAACTCCCGCACAATGGCTTTGTGGCGAGGGTCGGTGGTGCGGATAAAGCGGTCGTAGCGGATGTCCAGCAACTGCCAAAGCTGGGCAAACTGGGCCGCGATCTCGTCGCAGTGCTGCTGCGGGGGAAGGCCGCGCTCTTCGGCGGTGCGCTGGATCTTCTGGCCGTGCTCGTCGGTTCCCGTTACCATCAGCACATCCTTGCCCCGCAGGCGATGGTAACGGGCGATGGCATCCGCCGCCAGGGTGGTGTAGGCGCTGCCGATGTGGGGGGCAGCGTTGACGTAGTAGATCGGCGTGGTGATGACGAAGGTGGAATTCGGCATGAGCACTCGCAGCGCTTTCCCCCATGATAAAAGTTGCCGGAAAGTCCGACAGGCCCAGTTACGGGGCGGAGGTGGGATGAAACTTCTGTTCAACCTCAAGGGATGGGGCGGCGGCCTTGTGGGGGCCGGGATCCTGGGCGCCGGGGCGGCTCTGGCCCAGCCCTTGTCGGAAACCCGCATCCCCTGTGAGATCTTCATCGCCGGGGGCGGGCTGGGGGGGGTGGCAGCGGCCTACGAGGCTCTGCAACTGGGCCGACAGGTGTGCATGACCGAGATCACCGACTGGATTGGCGGCCAGGTGAGCGCCCAGGGGGTCTCGGCTTTGGATGAGCGGCCCTTGCAGCGGGAAAACGAGATCTTTCCCCAGGGCTATAGAGAGTTTCGCCGCCGGGTGCGGGAAAAGTACGGCGGTGATCCCAATCCCGGCAAGTGCTGGGTGAGTGTGCTCTGCTTCTCGCCCCAGGTGGGCCACCAGGTCCTGCGGGAGATGGTGGATCCCTATCTGCAGTCGGGGCAGTTGCGGCTGTTTACCGAGACGGTGGTCAAGGACTTGCAGATCGAGGATTACCAAATCCGCAGCGTGCAGGCCATCCGCAACATCCCCAAACACGCCGGCGTCCAGCCGGAGAATCGGGGGGATCTCTCCAGCTACTTTCTGGATTTTTACCGCCTAGAGCCCACCGAGGATTGGGACAAAGAGATCCTGCGCTTTGAGCCGCCGCCAGAACGCCAAGGCAAAACCCTGCCCTGGGTGGTTATCGATGCTACCGAAACCGGCGAGCTGCTGCCCCTGGCGCGAGTGCCCTACCGTCTCGGCACGGATGGGGAAAGCCGCTGGGAGCCCAGCTCCAAGCCCTACAGGGATCCCTATTGCACCCAGGGGTTTACCTACACCTTTGTCATAGAGCGCTCCGCTGTGCCGCAGGTGCCCATCAAGCCAGAGTTCTACGACGATCCCCTGCACGGCCCCTACTACAGCTTTGAACACCCGCGCTTTAACTTCGGGAGGGTCTTTACCTATCGCCGCATTCGCGGACAGGTGTTTGGCTTTGGGGAAGAGGCCATCCGCGTGGGGGATCAATCCATGCAGAACTGGACCTGGGGCAACGACTGGCGCATCACCGGGCCAGAGATGAACCTCATCCTCACTCACGAGCAACTGCAAGCCTCAGGCCAACTGGATCCCGGCGGCTGGATGGGGGGCTTGCGGGTGGAGGCGCTGCGGCGGGCCGAGCAGCATGCCAAGGGCTTTTTCTACTGGCTGGTGGCGGGGCGGACGGATTTTCTGTTGCAGCAGGCGGATCCCGACTTTCAAAAAGACTTTTACCTGCGCTATGCCTACCTGCGGGGGCCCGATAGCCCCATGGGAACTGCCAGCGGCCTTTCCAAGTACCCCTACATTCGCGAGTCGCGGCGCATCATCGGTCGGCCCAGCCCTGCCTACCCGCAGGGATTTACCATCTACGAGTCGGATATCACCACGCGAGAATCGGAGCTCAATCGCGGGCGGCCCTTTATTTTCTACGACTCGGTGGGGGTGGGCCAGTACCCCATCGACTTTCACGATTGTCTATTGCCGGATTTTTCCCTGCCCCCCAGCCACAACCAGGATGCCCAGGCCCCCAGCTACCCCTACCAGATCCCACTGCGGGCTTTGATCCCCCAGCGCATCGACAACCTCTTGGCCGGCAACAAGAACATTGCCACCAGCCGCATTGCCAGCGCCTCCTATCGGGTGCACCCGGTGGAATGGGCCATCGGCACAGCCGCCGGCCACACGGCCCACTTTGCCCTGGAGCGGGATCTGATCCCGGCGGAGATCCTGCGCGAGCCGCTGCTGGACTTGCGGCTGTTGCCGGCTCTCCAGGCCCAGATCCAGAGCCTGGACAATCCCATCCAATTTCCCGGCACCACCATCACCGCCACTGAGTGGGCCCAATCTCGCTAGCCTAGAAAGGCAAGGTTGGGAGCTGGCCGATGGATGCTATGGGGGTTGAACTGGGGGGACTGGAGGCGATCCGCCCTTCGTTGTGGGCGGCCACAGCCCTGTGGAGTCTGGGGCTGATGTGGGGCTTGTCGCCGCTGCACCGCCGCCTGCAGGAGGGTTGGGAAAAACAGTTGGCCTGGGATCCCAGCGGAGCTCTGGCCTCTTTGCTCAGCGTCCTTCCTTTCTTGCTGGCAGCAGCGGTGGTGGTGGCCCTCACCGAACTCTCTTTGGGCAACAGCTGGGCCGTCTCCTGGGGTCTGATTGCCTGCGTTGGCGGTGGCCTCTACGAGCTGGGCCGGCGGGACAATGCCCGCTAAGCGCTCTGCGCCGGCCCTCACCCCCAGCCCCTTTGACAACGCCAAGTTAGAGCGACTTGAAGCGATGACCCCCCTCGAAGAAGCGGCGGAAGCGGCGGCTAAGCTGCTGGTGTTTCGGGAAATCTGCGCCCACCCCTTGGCCCTGACCTGGCAGGAGCTCACCCAGGAGTTGATGAGCGGGGATCCCTTGCCCTGCTGGAGAGCCTACGGACGCTGGTTTGAGCTTTTGGCCCAGGAGGGCTTGAGCTGGCGGGAGTGGCTAATCCGAGAGATCCGCTGGGCCGATAACCCTTTCTCGCGGGCGGCGCTTCGACCCCAAGGGATCCCAGACCCCCTTGTGCAAGCGGCCCGCCACGATCTCCGCTGCCTGCAGATCCTGTCCGATAGCCAGGAGACCATTGCCGAGCAGATG
The DNA here is from genome assembly GCF_047502615.1 of Synechococcus sp. W60.3. Taxonomy (NCBI): domain Bacteria; kingdom Bacillati; phylum Cyanobacteriota; class Cyanophyceae; order Synechococcales; family Synechococcaceae; genus Synechococcus; species Synechococcus sp. W60.3. The sequence continues at coordinate 43,246 of NZ_JANSHJ010000002.1, forward strand.
CGGGCGCTGGGCCTGGGGATCCCTTGGCCGGATGGGGAAGGGGAGAGCCCTGGCTGGGATCCGCGCTCTTTTGCCGACTGGGGCCTGAGCCTGGAGGCGCTGATCGCCCACTACCGCCGAGCGGGGGTGGGGCTCTGTGGCCGCTATTGGGCCTTTCGCTGGGGGCCGGCAGGGCTAGAGGGGATCCCCACTCCCGACTTGCCCGACTGGGAAGAGATCTACGGCTATGAACGGCAGAAACGGCAGTTGGCTGCCAACACCGAAGCCCTGCTGCGGGGGGATCCGGCGTTGCATGTGCTGCTCTATGGGGCGCGGGGCACCGGCAAGTCTTCGCTGGTGAAGGCGTTGCTGCGCCGCTACGGTTCCCAGGGGCTGCGCCTTTTGGAGCTGAGACGGGGAGATTTGGGTCAATTGCCTCAGATCTTGGCAGATCTGGGAGGGTGGGGGCTGCCCTTTGTCCTGTTTGTGGACGATCTCTCCTTTGAGGCCGACGAAACTGAGTTTAAGCAGCTCAAGGTGCTCCTGGAAGGAGATCTTGTTCCACCACCGCCCAACGTCCGTCTCTACGCCACCAGCAACCGCCGCCACCTTATCCGCGAGTTTTTTGGCGATCGTCCCAGTCCCCAAGATCAAGAGGTCCACGCCTGGGATACGGTGCAGGAAAAGCTGTCGCTGCGGGATCGCTTCGGCCTTACCCTTACCTTCACCCCTTTTAGCCAAGCTGACTACCTGGCCACGGTAGAACACCTGGCGCAACGGCTGGGCCTCCCGCACCCTTTAGATACCTTGCGCCGCCAAGCCCTCCTCTGGGCGCAACAGCAGAACGGCTTTTCCGGTCGCACCGCCCGCCAGTTCCTGCATGCCTTGCAGGCCGGCCTGGTGGAAGTTGGATAGCCGCAGGCCGGCTGAGGTCTGGAGTTTTCGTCATAGGGACGAACCTGTCGGTTGCTGCAATTGCAAACTCCCCTTCAGGGAAGAGCCGGGGGCGAGGAAGACTACAGCAGCCACTCGGAGGCGCGCTCTCCCACCCCTTGCAAATTCAAAGGAATGGCCACCGCCTTGCCTATGCGGGGTTTCTGACGGGTAGCCTCAATTTCTCGCTGCACCGCTTCCCACACGCCCCACGCCTGCAAATGGGCCATGACAGACTCCAGGCGAGCCAGATACTCGGCCTCGCTCAAGGGGAAAGAGGGCTGCTCCAGGTAGCGCCACATCACCAACAGAACCACCCTGCCCCCCATGCGGCGCAGTTGCACGTCGTAGGAATAGCCCCACTTCTCCCGCAGCAAAGCTTGAAAGTCGGATCCCGTCATGGTCTGGCTCGGATTGGGTTGGGACTGAGCTGGGCCGCAGCAGAAAAACCGCCGCCTCTTCCCTTGCACTTCCTTTAGCTTTGCATTTCTTAATGATATTAGCCAAGGAGCTCGGTTAGGATGATGTCGTTTGTCAACGAACATTAAAACTTCTCAGGTTTGTACTGGCCATTATGACGGAAGCGGTTAGCAACTTCGAGGCACCCCCCATGAGCCGGCGGGTTTTTCTGAATGCCCTCCTCAGCAGCTCGGTGGGGGTGGTGGTGGTGGGCACCCTCTACCCGGTGGTGAAGTATTTTATTCCGCCCTCTTCCGGTGGGGCAGGAGAAGGTGTGATAGCTCAAGATGCTCTCGGCAAGCCCATCAGCGTCAGTGAGCTGTTGGCCACTCACGCCGCCACGGATCGCGTGCTGGCCCAAGGCTTGAAGGGGGATCCCACCTACATTGTGATCGACAACGGGGCGGTGGCCAACTACGGCCTCAACGCGGTTTGCACCCACCTCGGCTGTGTGGTGCCCTGGAACGCGGGGGAAAACCTGTTCAAGTGCCCCTGCCACGGATCCCAGTACGCGGCCAACGGCAAGGTCATCCGGGGGCCGGCTCCCCGCTCCCTGGAGCTGGTGAGCGCCACGGTGGACGGCGACAACGTTCGCTTCAGCCCCTGGCAAGGCCCCGATTTCCGCGAGGCCTGAGGCGTTACGATAGGCTCCAGAGAGACCCCTGTAAGGGGCCACAGCCGGGTCAGAAGTGGGGGAAAAGGCCAGAGAGGTTGCTGCGCTAGTCCTGGCTAGAGCATGAGTTGTGAGCTTTGAGGAGATTGCCCCAAAGGGCTTGCGAGAATTTTGATTGAGATTCTGAGCTAACTTATGAAGCGAATTTACTTGGCCTTGTGTGCGCTGCTGCTGTTGCTGGGGACGGGATCCCGTCCGGCAGCAGCCTATCCGTACTACGCCCAGATGGCCTACGACAACCCGCGCGAGGCCACCGGGAAAATCGTCTGTGCCAACTGCCACCTGAACGCCATGCCTGCCCGTGCCGAAGTGCCGCAGGCAGTTACCCCGGGCCAGGTGTTCACCATCAAGGTCGGGATCCCCTATGACTTGAGCAAGCAACAGGTGTTGGCGGATGGCAGCAAGGGCGGCTTGAACGTTGGCGCTGTGGTGGTGTTGCCAGAAGGCTTCCGCCTGGCCACCGAGGAGGAGATGACGGAGGAGCAGCGCCAGGAAACCGCTGAGACCTACATCACTCCCTACAGCGACGAGAAGCCCAACATTCTCCTGGTGGGTCCCCTGCCCGGCGAGCAGCACCAGGAAATCGTCTTCCCGGTGGTCGCCCCTGACCCGAAGGAGGATCCCTCCGTGGCCTTCATGAAATATCGGGTTTACATTGGCGCCAACCGCGGTCGTGGCCAGATCAACCCCGATGGCAGCCTCAGCAACAACAACGTCTTCCGCGCTCCTGCCACGGGTCGTCTGACAAGCATCGCCACCATCGAATCTGACCTCAGCGATCTGCCGCCTGAGCTGGCCGCCCTGGTGCCGCCCGAATACGAGTTGCCGGGCACGCGGGTGCTCAGCTTCGAGACTGAAGGCGGACTGAAGCACTTGGTGGTGCCGCCGGGGCCGGAGTTGGTGGTTAACATTGGCGACAGCGTCCAAGAAGGGGATCCGGTTACCAACAACCCCAACGTGGGCGGCTTTGGCCAAGTGGAGCGGGATCTGGTGCTGCAGAACCCGGAACGGGTGAAGTGGTTGGTGGCCTTCCTGGCAGCGGTGGCCATCACCCAGCTTCTGCTAGTGCTCAAGAAAAAGCAAGTGGAGCTCATCCAGGCGGCAGAACTTTTGGGCTAGCTTGCGCACTTATTCTTCGCGAGAGTCTTCCCAGCACCTCGGAGCCAGCCGGGGTGTTTTTTTAGGGAATCCTCAGCTCTCCCGCTATCACCAGCACCGCCTGCCCGGCAATCTCCACCCGAGTGCCGAGATCGCGACACCACAGCTCGCCTCCCCGCGCCGAGAGCTGGCGGGCTTTGAGCTCAGTCCGGCCCAGGCGCTGCGACCAATAGGGTGTCAACAGGCACTGGGCAGACCCGGTCACCGGATCCTCCGGGATCCCCAACTGGGGGGCAAAAACACGACAGACAAAATCTGGCTGGTCTTCTAGATCCCCTCCCGAGGCAGTGACGATCAACCCAGAAACAGGCAGTGCCTGAACCCGCTCCCAATCCGGCTGCAGCTGCTGCACCTGCTGGGCCGAAGTCAGCACCGCTACCCCCATGCTGCCGCGGTACAACTCCAGAGGAGGGATCCCCAATGCCGCAGCCACCTGCTCTTGGCCTTCCGGCCAGGGTTGCGGGAACTGGGCGGGAAAATCCATCGCCAGCCGCTCCCCCTGCCGCCGCACCTGCAGCCGGCCACTGCGGGTGGAAAAGGCCACCCCCTGAGCTTCCGGGTGAATCTCGGTCAAGAGCACATAGGCGCTGCCCAACGTGGCATGGCCACAGAGTTCTACCTCCGTGGTGGGAGTAAACCAGCGCAGCCCATAGTGGGGAACCTCGCCTTCGGATCCCTGGGGCAGCAAAAAAGCCGTTTCCGACAGATTGTTCTCCGCCGCAATTGCTCGCATCAAAGCTGCCGGCAGCTCCTGAGGCAGCAAACACACCGCTGCCGGATTGCCCTTAAAAGGCACTGCCGTAAACGCATCCACTTGAAACAACGGGATCCGCACCTGCTTGCCCAACCTACCTCAGGCCATGATCCCACAACAGGCCCAGAAGTAGGGGGATCCGCACCCAACCGTACCCGACAAAAAGGGAGATCCCGCCAAAAGGGGCTATTGTCAGGCTGGAAAGCCGGCTGATAGACTAGCACTCGTAAGCTGAGAGTGCTAAAACCTCGACTACGCAAGCTTAGGTTTGCGCTCGATACAACCCTTCAGCCTCGCGTTTTAGGCATCACGGAGGATATTTGTCATGGCTGCAGTAACTCTCAACGTCTCTACGCTGAAGCCGCTAGGCGACCGCGTGCTGGTCAAGATTGCCCAGCAGGACGAGAAGACGGCGGGTGGCATCTTTTTGCCCGATACCGCCAAAGAAAAACCCCAAGTGGGGGAGGTGGTCGCAGTTGGGCCTGGCAAGCGCAATGACGAGGGCAAGCTGATCCCGATGGAACTGAAAGCCGGCGACAGAGTGCTCTACTCCAAGTACGCCGGCACGGAAGTGAAGCTGGGCAGCGATGAGTACGTGCTGCTGGCCGAGCGGGATATTCTCGCTATCGTTCAGTAATTTTCAGTCCTTCAGCGATCGATCCTCTACATCGCCCTTAGTTCATTCACGTCTGAGAGGTTGAGTATGGCCAAGTCGATCATTTTTAGCGAAGAAGCCCGTCGTGCCCTTGAACACGGCATGGACATTTTGGCGGAAGCTGTAGCCGTTACTCTCGGCCCCAAAGGGCGCAACGTCGTCCTGGAGAAGAAGTTTGGCGCACCCCAAATTGTTAACGATGGGGTAACCATCGCCAAAGAGATCGAGCTGGAAGACCACATTGAAAACACTGGCGTCTCCTTGATCCGTCAGGCGGCTTCCAAGACCAATGACACGGCTGGGGACGGCACCACCACCGCCACCGTCCTGGCCCACGCCATGGTTAAAGAAGGGCTGAAAAACGTGGCCGCCGGCGCCAACCCGATTGCCCTCAAGCGCGGCATCGACAAAGCCGTGAAGTTCCTGGTGGACAAGATCGCCGAACATGCCCGCCCGGTGGAAGACTCCAAAGCCATTGCCCAGGTGGCGGCCATTTCCGCCGGCAACGATGAGGAAGTGGGCCGCATGATCGCCGAGGCCATGGACAAAGTGGGCCGCGAAGGGGTGATCTCCCTGGAAGAAGGCAAGTCCATGACCACTGAGCTGGAAGTGACGGAGGGGATGCGCTTTGACAAAGGCTACATCTCCCCCTACTTCGTCACCGACACGGAGCGGATGGAGGCGGTTCTGGAAAACCCCTACATCCTGATTACCGATAAGAAAATCACCCTGGTACAAGACCTGGTGCCGGTGCTGGAGCAAGTGGCCCGCGCCGGTCGTCCGCTGCTGATCATCGCCGAAGACATCGAGAAAGAAGCCCTGGCCACTCTGGTGGTGAACAAGCTGCGGGGCGTGCTGAGCGTGGTGGCGGTGAAAGCGCCTGGCTTTGGGGATCGCCGTAAGGCCATGCTGGAAGACATCGCCATCCTCACTGGCGGTGAGGTCATCAGCGAAGAGCGCGGCCTGAAGCTGGAGAACGCCCGTCTCGACTCCTTCGGCTCGGCCCGTCGCGTCACGGTAACCAAAGACCACACCACCATCGTGGCGGAAGGCAACGAAGCGGCTGTCAAAGCCCGCTGTGAGCAAATCCGTCGCCAAATTGAAGAAACCGACTCCACCTACGACAAAGAAAAACTGCAAGAGCGCCTGGCCAAGCTCTCCGGCGGTGTGGCGGTGATCAAAGTGGGCGCGGCCACCGAAACGGAAATGAAGGATCGCAAGCTGCGCCTGGAGGACGCCATCAACGCCACCAAGGCGGCGGTGGAAGAGGGGATCGTCCCCGGCGGCGGCACTACCCTGGCGCACCTGATGCCGGCGGTAACGGAGTGGGCGCAGGCCAACTTGTCCGGCGATGAGCTGGTAGGGGCCATGCTGGTTGCCCGCGCGCTGGGCGCTCCGCTGCGCCGCATTGCCGAGAATGCCGGCCAGAACGGCTCGATCGTGCTGGAGCGGGTGAAAGAGAAACCCTTCACGGTGGGTTACGACGCCCAGAACGACGCCTATGTGGATATGTTTGAGGCGGGCATCGTTGACCCGGCCAAAGTCACTCGCTCTGCCCTGCAAAACGCCGCCTCGATTGCCAGCATGGTGCTCACCACCGAGGCCATCGTGGTAGACAAGCCGGAGCCCAAGAGCAACAAGCCCGCTGGCGGTGGCGGCGGCGTGGATGACTACGACTACTAATCTTCGGGCAGGAAGAGGCAGAGGCTTCGCCAGCTAGCGGAAAGTCTGCTGCCTTGTCAGAGCAACCATCTTCCGGGATCCCGGCTGGGATCCCTTTATTCTTGGGCATTTCCCTCTCCCAGGCGTCCGGGGGGTGAGGGCGAGCCATCCTACTAACGGAAGGAGAAGGCGGCGTGGCACGGTTAATCTGCATTGGCCTAGACCTGGCCTGGTCGGCCCGCAACCCCTCTGGCGTGGCAACGCTGGAGGTTGAGAGCGGGGATCCCCAAGCCCCGAACCTGACGGGCCACCTGCGGGACAACCGCCTCTTGCAAACCGACCAGGAGATTGTGGACTACATCCAAGCCCAAGCGGGAGGGGATCCCTGCCTGGTGGCGGTGGATGCCCCCCTGCGCGTCCCCAACCCCAGCGGCCAGCGGCGGGCGGAAGCCGAGCTGAACCGGGTGTTTCGCGCCTATGCCGCTGGCGCCCACCCGGCCAACCGCCGCCTCTTGGCCAAAAACGGCCAGGTGCGAGGGGAGGCCCTGGTGCAAGCTCTCTCCCGTTATGGCTTTCGCGAGCAGGCCAGCATCGAGCAGGGATCCCTGGCCCGGCAGATCACCGAAGTCTTCCCCCACAGCGCCATGGTGAGCCTGTTTGGCCTCAGCCGCAGCCTCCCCTACAAAGCGCGTCCCCGCCGCACCTGGCTGCAACGAGAACAGGCGTGGCGGCTGTACCAGCAACATCTGCGCGCCTTGGCCAGCGCCGATCCGTCTCTGCAAGGCCACGAGCCCCTGCTCCAAGTGGAGGTGGGATCCCTTAGGGGCCGCCAACTCAAAAACTACGAAGACCAAGTCGATGCCTTAATGTGCGCCTACATCGCCCTCTACGGCTTCCGCTGGGGATCCGAGCGCTGCCACAGCTTCGGCAACCTGCAAGAAGGCCACATTTTCACTCCCCTGCCCCCCTCATTGCAAGGGAAGAGCCCTGTTTCCTCGCCGGAAACTCCACAAGGGCTTTAACTCGGGCGAGGGTATGGCTTCTGCCAGACCGGCCAGACTTCCGTTGAGGCAGAGACAAGCGAAGCTAAACCGGAGGGAAAACCCGGCTCTTGCTAGTCTCAAATCACACGTTGGCGGCATGATAGGAAGAAGGGATCCTGTCAGAGGGGAGGGAAATGAACGCACAACTGGGGCGCAATCGGCAGGCAAGACGCGCTTACGGGCTGGATGAGATCGCGCTGGTGCCGGGCAGGCGAACCCTGGATCCCAGCTTGGTGGACACCCACTTCACCCTGGGAGGGATCCAACGGCCCATCCCCATCATCGCCAGCGCCATGGACGGCGTGGTGGACGTCAAGATGGCCATCTTGCTCTCCAAGCTGGGGGCAATGGGCGTGCTCAACCTGGACGGGATCCAAACCCGCTACGCCGATCCCGACGAGGTGCTGGATCAGATTGCCGCGGTCGGCAAAGACGAGTTCGTTCCCCTGATGCAGCGCCTCTACAGCGAGCCGGTCAAGCCGGAGCTGATCCAAGAGCGCATCCGCCAAATCAAAGCGGCCGGCGCCATCGCGGCCGCTAGCTGTGTGCCCGCCCACGCAGCTGAATATGGCCCCCTGGTGGCGGAAGCAGGCGGGGATCTGTTCTTCGTCCAGGCCACGGTGGTTTCCGTTCACCACAAGGTTCCCGAGGGCATGGAACTGCTGGATCTGGCCCAATTTTGCCGGTCGATGCCCATTCCTGTTGTGGTGGGCAACTGCGTTACCTACGATGTCGCCTTGGAGCTGATGCAGGCCGGAGCTGCCGGCGTCTTGGTGGGGATCGGCCCTGGCGCTGCCTGTACTTCCCGAGGCGTGTTGGGGGTGGGAGTGCCGCAGGCTACGGCCATCGCCGACTGTGCCGCTGCACGGGAGCAGTTTTTGGCGGAAACCGGCGCCTACGTTCCCATCATTGCCGATGGCGGATTGGTGACCGGCGGCGATATTTGCAAGGCCATCGCCTGTGGAGCCGATGCAGTGATGATCGGATCCCCCTTGGCCCGCGCCTATGAGGCCCCCGGTCGCGGCTTTCACTGGGGCATGGCCACCCCCAGCCCCATCTTGCCCCGCGGCACCCGCATCCGCGTGGGATCCACCGGCACCCTGGAAGAGATCTTGTGCGGCCCCGCCCGCCTCGATGACGGCACCCACAACCTCTGGGGCGCCCTGCGCACCAGCATGGCCACCCTGGGGGCTGCCAATCTCCGAGAAATGCAGCAGGTGGAGATCTGCATCGCCCCCTCCCTCCTGACCGAGGGGAAGGTGTACCAGAAGGCGCAAAGCCTGGGCATGGGGAAATAGTTCTTTGGGAATGCTAAACTCGGTGGACTGGGATCCCCCAGGGCGGTTAGCTCAGCGGTAGAGCGCCTGCCTTACAAGCAGGATGTCACTGGTTCGAGTCCGGTACCGCCCATCCCCGCCTCAGCCCGCGACTTAGGAGCTCTGTCTCGGCTTTGGCGTGCACCCGCTAGTCAGGGTCGGATCCCTGAGGTAAAGTAATGGGTATGGGGCCTGGAGCGTCTGCCGCCGTTGAGCCTCACGTTGAGTCTCATTCAAAAAGTGTGTAAAGTGGTAGACGATGTGAAACAGGGCTGTACCATGTTCTTCGAGGGTCCGCAGTTGTCAGACTCGTGCTTGAGTTAGACAGTTGACTACCTCTAGAAGACATCGCCACAGCCGAGACAGGTGTGAGGACACAGAACAAGGAGAGAAACATGCCCGCGAAACACGCGAACTACTGGAAAACGTTGCTGGCCGGCACCCTGGGTGCAGCAGCAGTCTTGACCCCTGGAGTGGCCTATGCCCAAGCTACTGGGCCCGTCACCTCCATCTCTGAACTTTCTGATGTGCAGCCTACTGACTGGGCTTTCCAAGCACTGCAATCTCTGGTCGAGCGTTACGGCTGTATTGCCGGCTACCCCGACCGCACCTTCCGCGGCAACCGGGCCATGACCCGCTATGAGTTTGCCGCCGGTATGAACGCCTGCTTGGATCGCATCAATGAGTTGATTGCAGCCGGTTTGGCCGACAAAGTCTCCAAGGAAGACTTGGCCACTCTGCAGCGCTTGCAAGAGGAATTTGCTGCTGAGCTGGCAGCCCTGCGCGGGCGGGTGGATGCCCTGGAAGCCGATGTTACTGATTTGAAAGGGAAGGTCTTCAACCCGGTTACCAAGTTGAATGCCCAAGTCATCGCCGCTGTTGTAGGCAGCGCTCTCACGGAAGACAGAGTTGTTAATGGGAGGGTAGTAGCAGAGCAAAACCAAGCCAACATGACTCTTCCCTATCGGGTACGCTTGAACTTCGATGCTTCTTTTGTGGGTCGCGATCGCCTGCGCATTCGTCTCCAAGCTCGCAACGCTGTGACTGAGTTCTTTGATGGGGATCCCGGCCTTGAGTTTGGCGGTGGTGGCGGTGGCACTTTCACCCTGGCCCAGCTGGTTTATCAATTCCCTGCTTTCGACCGCGCTGCTACTATCTACACGGGCATTACGGGTACGGGAGTGTCGAGCGTTCTGCAGTACAGCACGCCCTTTGATGCCCTGTCGGACTTTGCCGATGCTCCCAACTCTACGGCAGATGTGCCCAGCGGAACCCTATTTGGTTTTCGCTACCGTTTGAGCGACCAGTTTCGTTTAGCCTACGCCTACAGCACCAGGAACGCTCAAGCCTTGGGCAACGGCTTCGGCGACAGCGGTATAACCGGTAGCGACAGTGCCCACGCGGTGGAGCTGGGCTTCTTGCCGACAGAGGGTCTGGAGCTCTACCTCCAATTTGCTTCCACCTACCTGCAGCAGGCGAACGACGGCCCCACCTTCCTGGCCACGGGTAAAAGTCTCTTCCGCGGGCCGGTAAGAGGAACGCAGGTCGATGTCTCTGCGCGGGTAAACGCCTTTACAGTCGCAGCCAACTGGGAGCTTAGCCCTCGCATTACCTTGTCTGGCTGGTTTACGGCTGGCAATGTGGATTACAACCTGCCCAATGTGGTACCGGCTGGCACTGTGGATCCGGGTGAGGAAAACTTTAATGGTTTCCTCCTTGGCTTTGTTTTCCCTGACCTCTTTGTGGAGGGTGCCACAGGCGGGATTGTATTTGGGCAGCCAATCGTGACCACAGACAACGACGGAGTGTGGGATACTCGCCCCTTCGTTGTGGACGTCTACTACAGCTTCCCGGTCAACGAGTACATTACTCTAACGCCTGCTGCCTACTTTGTGAGCAACCCCAATGGCGGCAGACCCGGAGACAACGACCCAACCATTGGCGTGGGGGCTTTGCGAGCTGTGTTTACTTTCTAGTTCTTAAAATCCCTGCGCTGACATCCAAGTTGCTAAGTAGGGATCCACTGGGTTGGATCCCTATTTTCTTACATCAGCCCCTCTGGGGGGATGAAAGCCTGGGCTTGACGTCAAGCTTGGGACAAAGCTAGGGATTACAAAAGGCACACTGAGCGGGATCTGCCCAGGGCTCTGCCACAGGCTCGGTGTGGGTGTGGGAACAGCGGGAACAGCCATATACCCAAGCCTTGGCCACGGGGGTGGGAGCGCCACATTGACCGCAGGGCAGTCCAGAGACCGAGCGGATCTGCCAGTAGCCAGGAGTGCCGCAGGCCGGGCACAGGCTTTGGGCTTTGGCGATTAGGTTTTGGGTGGCGGCTGCGATGACTTGGAGCCGGGTTGGGTTGTACATGGCCCGCATGTCGGTTTCCAGATGCAGGCCACCCTGCCGAGCCAGCAGCTCCCCCACCACCTGCTTCAGGGTTGCTTCGTCTTGGATTCCTTTGTGGATAACCTGGGGCTTTTCTGGCTGGTCGAGGGCGATCAGGGCGTGCTGGGGAAAACCCGCCCTTTGGGCAAAGTCCAGCGCTTCTGCCCAGCTCTGCACCCAGCGATGGCTGAAATTGGTTTGGGTGCTCTCTGCATAGCCGACCAGCTCCAAGGGCTCCGCGCCGGGTTCAAAAACCCTGAGCATGACCCACTCCTGATTCCAAGGGATCCAAGGGATCTGGGGGTGGGGGCCAAAGGATCCCTCGCTGGCCAAAACCAAAGAGGCGGGATGAGCTTGGCGGGCTCTCTCAATTTTCAGGCGTAGGGTGTGGATGGGATCCCCTGGCCGAGGCCGCTCCCGCGAGAAGGTGCCCAGTTGGTCGGTGTCCAGAGGTATCACTTGCACCTGGATCCCCAGGTGGTGGGCCAAGAGAGGGCCGATCACCTGCTCTTTGCGATGCAGGGTTGCCAAGTAGGCAACCCGACCTTTCCAGTGCATAGATCCAGAACTGACCCCGATCCGGCAAACGAAGTCTGCAGCTTTCTTGTTGGGCTCATCGGAGGGCTCAAACCAGGGGGCTGGGTTCTAGCGGCAAGCCCAACTGGGCGACGGCCTCGGCCAAAGCGGCCTCCCGGCTCTCCACAAATCGCTCTGCCGGCAAGGGCAGATGCAGGCTTTCCAAGCGCTGCCGGATCCGACCCTTGGCCCCGACGATCCACACCTGTTTGCGTTGATCTAGAGCTTCGCGGATGGCATTTTCCAAGGACAGCGTCGCCGAAACGCCTAGCATCGGCACATCGGACAAATCCAAGACCAAAGCCTGGCAGGAGGCCACCGCCTGGTGTTGGCGGGAAATGGCCTGGGAAACCCCGAAGATCATGGGCCCGCTCAGGTAAAATAGCAACACCTGACCGCGGCCCTGGCGCAGCAATTCCTTTTCCCGCGGGGTGAGATCTACGGCATCGTCCGCATCGGTAATGGCTTTCACCTCTTCCGCTTGCAGCTCGCTCAGACGCTGAATGGTGAGCAAATTGGCCACAAATACCCCTACCCCCACGGCGGCGATGAGATCCACGAACACCGTCATGAACATCACCCCGTACATAATGGCTGCCCCTTTGAGGGAGAGGCGGTGGGCCCGCTTCAGGAAGCTCCAGTCGAGGATATCCACCCCCACCTTAAAGGCGATCCCCGCCAGCACCGCCATCGGGATCCCTTGGGTGAGGGGAGCGGCAAACAGCACCACCATCAAGAGGATGAGGGCGCGGGTGATGCCCGCCAAGGGCGTACGTCCCCCTGACTGGATATTCACCACCGTGCCCATGGTCGCCCCCGCCCCCGGCAAGCCCCCCAGGAAGCCGGAGACCAGGTTGGCGATCCCCTGCCCGATCAGCTCTTGGTCGGAGTCGTGGCGGGTGCGGGTGAGGTTGTCGGCAATCACCGCCGTCAAGAGGGTGTCGATACAGCCCAGCATGCCCAGCACCACCCCGTCCAACACCAAGCTGGCCAGGGAAGCAAAGGGCAACTGCGGCCATTGCACCTGGGGCAAGCCGGTGGGGATGGGCCCGATGCGCCGCAAATCCCAGTCAGCCATGAACAAGTTGGCCACCAGCGTTCCCAGCACCAGGGCCACCAACTGGGGCGGCACCACTCTTCGCCAAGGCTTGGGATAGCCAAAGAGGATCGCAAGGGTCAGCAGCCCCAACCCCAGTTCCGGGAACTTGAGATTGAGCAGGTAGGTCGGCAGGTTCTGCACCGCCCCGATCACTCCCCCCTGGCTGGCGTGGCCCAAAAGGGGCGGGATCTGCAGCAAAATCATGATCCAGCCGATCCCCGACATAAAGCCGGAGATGACGCTGTAGGGCATAAGGGTGATGTATTTGCCCAGCTTCAGGGATCCAAACAGCACCTGAAACAGGCCCCCCACCATCACCACCGTGAAGGCCGGCCCCAGTCCCTGGTTCGGATAGCTGGCGGTAACCTTGGCAATGACTGCCGTCATCATCACCGTCATCGGCCCGGTGGGCTCGGAGATGAGGGTGGGAGTGCCGCCGAACAGGGCAGCAAAAAAGCCCACACACACCGCCCCATACAAGCCCGCCACCGGCCCGGCACCAGAAGCCACCCCAAAGGCCAGGGCCATCGGCAGCGAGACAATAGCCGTCGTCAGGCCACCGAAGAGATCCCCACGCCAGTTTTCTAGGCTCAGACGCCGACGCCAAGCCAGCACTCCCCCACCTTGCCCCGTCACTTGGCCCAACATGCCCCACTGCCCTCAATGCTATAGGCAGCCTATCATTGAGCGTTACCATAACGCCCCGATTAGAGGATAGATTTTTATCTATAAATATCTTCAGGGATCCCCTTGGGACAGGGGGCGGCTCCGGGCAACTCCCTCTGCCCCGGCAAAAGGCAATGGTAGACTAGACGCAGGCGCACTTTATTTTAGTTTCCTGGGTTGCCGACCGTTGGCCGGCAATGGCGATTGCTGCTGCGACAGCTTTGTAACCTCGAACCGTGCCCGCGCCCAAGCCGACCGGGATCCCTCACCTCTACCCCCACCCATGAGCGACAACGAATTGACCGCGCGCATCATCTCCACCGACCTGCAGCGGGAGATGGCGCAGTCCTACCTGGAATACGCCATGAGCGTGATTGCCGGGAGGGCTCTGCCGGATGCCCGCGACGGCCTCAAGCCGGTGCATCGCCGCATCCTCTACGCCATGCACGAGCTGGGCCTGACGGCGGATCGCCCTTTTCGCAAGTGCGCCCGCGTCGTGGGGGATGTGATCGGGAAATACCATCCCCACGGGGATCAGGCGGTTTACGAAGCCCTGGTGCGCATGGCCCAGGACTTCTCCATGCGGGAGCGCCTGGTGGACGGGCACGGCAACTTCGGCTCCATCGACAACGACCCGCCGGCGGCCATGCGCTACACCGAGTGCCGCCTCACCGCTTTTGCCCAGGAAGCCCTGCTGCAGGATATCGACGCCAACACCGTCGACTTCATCGACAACTACGACGGATCCCAGCAGGAGCCGCTGGTGCTGCCGGCGCGGATCCCGCAGTTGCTGTTGAACGGTTCTTCTGGCATTGCCGTGGGCATGGCCACCAACATCCCGCCCCACAACCTGGGAGAGCTGGTGGACGGCCTGATCGCCCTCATCCACAACCCCAACCTGACCAGCCTGGAGCTGATGCAGTGGATCCCGGCCCCCGATTTCCCCACCGGCGGGCTGATCATGGGCCAGGAAGGCATCCGCGAAGCCTATACTACCGGGCGCGGCTCCATCACCTTGCGGGGGGTGGCCACGGTGGAGACCATCGAGCAGCGGGGCCGACCGACGCGGGAGGCCATCATCATCACCGAGCTGCCCTACCAAACCAACAAGGCAGCCATGATTGAAAAAATTGCCGAGCTGGTCAACGAGAAAAAACTGGAGGGCATTGCCGACATCCGCGACGAAAGCGACCGCGAGGGCATGCGGGTGGTGATCGAGCTGAAGCGGGATGCTCAGCCTCAGGTGGTGCTCAACAACCTCTACAAGCAAACCCCCCTGCAGAGCAACTTCGGGGTCAACATGCTGGCCATCCTCAACGGCGAGCCGCGCACTCTGACGCTGCGGGACGCACTGCAGGCTTTCTTGGATTTTCGGGCAGAGGTGATCGAGCGGCGCACCCGCTACGAGCTGCAGAAAGCCGAAGAGCGGGATCACCTGTTGCAGGGCTACCTTTTGGCTTTGGGGCAGTTGGATCGGGTGATCGCCCTCATCCGCGGAGCCGCCGATGCCGCCACAGCCCGAGCTGAGTTGCAGGCAACGTTGGGCCTGAGCGAAGCGCAAGCCGATGGCATTTTACAGATGCAACTGCGCCGCCTCACCGCCCTAGAAGCGGAGAAAATCCAGGCCGAACACGAAGACTTGGTGAGGCAAATTGCCGATTTGCGGGATATTTTGGCCCGCCGGGAGCGGGTGATGCAGATCATCAGCGAAGAGCTGCAGCAGCTCAAGAGCCGCTTTGCCAGCCCGCGCCGCTCCCGCCTCTGCCTGGAAGACTGTGAGCTCAAGGTTGCCGATCTGATCGAGAACCGCGAGACGGTCATCTTCCTCACCGAGCAGGGCTATATCAAGCGCATGGACCTTGAAGAGTTCCAGGTGCAGGGGCGGGCCACCCGCGGCAAGGCCGGCGCCCGCATCAAAGACGACGATGCCATCGAGCAGTTTTTTGCCTGTCGCAGCCACGACACTATCCTCTTTTTCACGGATCGGGGGATGGTCTATACCCTGCCCGCCTACGAGATCCCGCAGGGGAGCCGCACCGCCCGCGGCAGCGCCATCGTCCAGTTGCTGCCCATCACTCGGGAAGAGCGGGTTACCTCGATGGTGCCCGTGAGCGAGTTCAGCGACGACGAATACTTGGTGATGCTCACCCGAGCGGGCTACATCAAAAAAACGGCCCTCAGCGCCTTTGCCAATGTGCGTTCCAACGGCCTGATTGCCATCTCTCTGGAGGAAAACGATGAGCTGCGCTGGGTGCGCCGCGCCCGCTCCAGCGACGATGTGGTTATGGCGACCCGCCAGGGCATGTGCATCCGCTTCCGGGCAGATGACGAGCAACTGCGCCCCCTGGGGCGAGCCACCCGCGGCGTGCGGGCCATCACCCTCAACCCCGGCGACGACATCGTCAGCATGGACATCATCTTTGCCGAGTCGGTGATGGCCGCTGAGCGAGAGGGGGAGAGGCTGGCCAACCCCTGGGTGCTGGTGATTACCAAAGAAGGGCGGGGCAAGCGCTCGGCCATCGACCACTTCCGCCGGCAAAACCGGGGCGGCAAGGGGGTGATCGCCACTAAGTTCCGCCAGGAGTCGGATGAGCTGGCTGCCCTGCGCATCGTCAATGCCGAGGACGAGATCCTGTTGGTAACTGCCAGAGGCATTGTCATGCGCCAGTTGGCCAAGGCCATCCCCACTCAGTCTCGCGAGGCGACAGGGGTGCTGGTGCAGCGCTTGGATCCGGAGGACAGCATTGTAGGAGTGACGGTGGTGCCCGCTTCGTTTATCAGGGATCCGGCGGAAGCTGAAGAGGAGCCGGCAGAGGGGATCCCCGAGGCCGACGGTTGATCTCCGAGGCGGCGCCTCCCGAGGTACGGCATTTGCCGCCTCAAAGGGGTGGGATCCCGTACCGAAGGCGGCGAGGCTCGGGTGTTAGGTTTGACATAGCCCAATTGGCGGAGCTGCGAAGGCCTAAGGAATGGGGCCAACAGCTCCGAGTTGGGCTAGATTTGCTGTGTTTGGGGAGCTTGGTGACTCCATGTCGAGCCCGATCAATTTCATTCCTGGTTTTGAGGCCGCGCAAACGCCCAGCCCCAACAACCGGCTCTGGCAATATCTGCAGTCTCAGGATCCCAGCGTTTTTCAAGACATCGCCCGCAACTCGTCGCCGGAGGTGCTGGAGATCTTGGGCCACAACATTCGCAGCTTGGTGGGCAGTTTGCCGCCAGACCAATTTGGCGTTCAAATCATCACCAACCGCGAGAGCTTGGCAAAAATGCTCTCCGGGGCGATGATGGGTGGCTACTTTCTGCGGGTGATGGAGCAGCGTCTGGCCCTGGAGCAGTCTTTGGGCAACTCATCCGCCGCCGTCCCCTCTCCCCAACCTTCAACACCGGATCAACCTCCAACAGCGGAGGGGGGCAGTGCCCAATAGCTCCGGGCTCAGCCTTGCGGGCCCGCAGCCAAGTTCAATCCATCCTCTCTGTTGCCGCCGAGGACGTTTTAGGGCTGATGCTGGGTATGGGTTCACCAGACCAGGGATCTGAGTTCAGCCGCCCACCTCGGCGGGTTTTGATCTGCCCGGATAGCTTCAAAGGATCCCTGACAGCCAAGGCAGCAGCGGAGAGCATCTCCCGGGGCATCCGCCAGGTCTTGCCGAAGGCCAAGGTGGAGCTACTCCCCCTGGCCGATGGGGGCGAGGGCACGCTGGAGACCTTGTTGCCGGCGCTGGGGGGAGAGAAACGAGGGCTGTGGGTCACTGGCCCGCTGGGGGATCCCGTCTGGGCCGAGTACGGGGTGGCAGGCGAGCGGGCGCTGCTGGAAGTAGCCCAGGTGGCCGGCCTGACCTTGGTGCCCCCTGAGCAGCGGGATCCCACCCGCACCACCACCTATGGCCTGGGGGAGCTGTTGCGGGCCGTCTGCCGGGATCCCATCGCCGAGATTTGGATAGCGCTGGGCGGATCCGCCACCGTCGATGCGGGTGCGGGGATGGCGCAGGCCTTGGGCTATCGCCTCTTGGATGGGGCCGGGGATCCCATCGGCTGGGGGGGAGGGGAGCTGGCCCGCCTGGCGCGCATCGAGCCACCTAAACAGCGCATTTGGCAAGGCAAGCGCATCCGCGGCCTCTGCGATGTGCAGAACGCCCTCACTGGCCCGTTGGGGGCGGCTGCCGTCTTTGCCCCCCAGAAGGGCGCCACTCCCCAGCAAGTGCGGCAATTGGAGCAGGCACTGCAGCAGTGGGCCAGGGTGGTGAAGCGGGATCTGGGCCGGGCCGTGGAGGGGATCCCAGGGGCCGGCGCCGCCGGCGGGCTGGGGGCAGGATTGGTGGCTTTTTTGGGCGCCACCCTGGAGTCCGGGATCCAGCTCTTGGCCCAGCACTTGGCCCTGCCGGAGCGTCTCCGCCGCTGCGATCTGGTGGTAACTGGCGAGGGCCGCCTTGACGAACAGAGCAGCATGGGCAAGGTAGTGGGGGCGGTGCTGGAGCAGGCCATGGTGGCCCAGAAGCCCCTGCTGATTCTCTGTGGCCAGGCCACCCCGGCAGCCCGGGCCGACTTGGCCGCCCGACCCCTTCCCATTAGAGTTGCTGCCCTCTGTGACCGGATCCCGGATGTGGCCGAGGCGCAGCGCCAGGCCGGTTACCACCTGGAGCAGATGGCCGCTTGGGAGTTGAAAAAGTTTCTGGCCGGGGATCCGATCCCCACCTAGCAAATGGCTGGGAAACAGCTTATCCATCGATCTCCAGCTCCCCTCTCCCCTTGGGAGAGGGGCTGGGGGTGAGGGCCGCTAGGGGCGGGGATCGCTTGGGTCAGCGACAAAGTGTCTTAATCATCGTGTTTGGAACAACTATAATGACCTGAATGAGTTTTTTTAAAAATTATGGCCACTATTGAGTTTTCTCCCGGTATTCCAGAAGTGCCAACGCAGGTGCGGTTGCTGAAATCCAAAACCGGCAAGCGGGGATCCGCCATTTTTCGCTTTGAGGAGCTGAAGTCCGACACGCAAAGCATCCTTGGCATGCGGATGATCGACGAGGAAGGGGAGCTGACCACCCGCAACATCAAAGCCAAGTTCTTGAACGGGGAATTCAAGGCCTTGGAAGTGATCTACGACATGGAAACAGAAGCAGAATGGGAGCGCTTCCTGCGCTTCATGGAGCGCTTCTCGGCAGCCAACCAGATGGGCATGGCCTAGTGGGCTCAGCTTTTGGATTTTTTGCTCCCCTTGGTGGACTTGCTCTTGGCTTTGGGCTGTTGAGCGGTTCCCTGGGCCTGCTCAAGGGGGGGCTGTCCCAGGGGAGGTCGCCGCTTGTGCCAGTCGGTGCTCTGCTCATAGGCATAGGCCACCCGCAGCACCTTGCTCTCCTGCAAGACGTTGCCTATGATCTGCAGGCCAATGGGCAGACCGTTGGCAAAGCCACAGGGCAGGCTCAGCCCCGGCAGGCCCGCCAAATTGACCGGGATCGTCATCAGGTCGCACAGGTACATACTCAAGGGATCCTCCCGCTCCCCCGCCTTGAAGGCCGGCGTGGGGGTGGTGGGGCTGACCAGCACATCCACCTTCTCGAAGGCCCTGAGGAAATCCTGCTTGATCAGGGTGCGCACCTTCTGGGCTTTGAGGTAGTAGGCGTCGTAGTAGCCGGCAGAGAGGGCATAGGTGCCGATCATGATGCGCCGCTTCACCTCCGGCCCAAAGCCGCGGGCGCGCGTTTTGCCGTACATAGCCAAGAGCGAGTCGGCGGGTTCCCGCAGGCCGTACTTGACGCCGTCGTAGCGGGCCAGATTGGAAGAAGCTTCCGAAGGGGCGATGATGTAGTAGGTGGCCAGGCCGTAGCGAAAGCTGGGGCAGTCGATCTCCAGGATCTCCGCCCCCAGCTCCTGTAGGTGTTGGATGGCGGCTTCCACAGCAGCACGGGTTTCCTCGCTGCAGCCTTCCCCCAGCAGGTTGCGGATGACGCCGATCTTGAACCCCTTGATATCCGGGATCAAAGCCTGGCTGTAGTCCGGGATCTCCACCTTGAGGCTGGTGGAATCCAGGGGGTCATGGCCGGCAATCCCCTGCAGCAGCAGGGCCACGTCCTCCACCGTGCGCCCAAAGGGCCCCACTTGATCCAAAGAGGAGGCAAAAGCCACCAGCCCATAGCGGGAGACCAGCCCATAGGTGGGCTTGAGGCCGACCACGCCACAGAAGGCCGCCGGCTGGCGGATCGATCCCCCCGTATCCGATCCCAGGGCCACCACCGCCTGGTCTGCCGCCACCGCCGCCGCCGACCCGCCTGAGGATCCCCCCGGCACCCGCGTCAGGTCCCAGGGGTTGGCGGTGCGCTGAAAGGCCGAGTTTTCCGTAGAACTGCCCATGGCAAACTCGTCCAGGTTGGTCTTGCCCACCGTCACCATGCCGGCAGCCGCCAGCCGCGCCGTCACCGTCGACTCGTAGGGTGGAATGAACCCCTCCAGGATCCTGGAAGCGCAGGTGGTGCGGATCCCTTGGGTACAGAGGTTGTCCTTGACAGCCAAGGGGATCCCGGCCAAAGGGCCGATCTCCTCCCCGGCGCGAATGCGGGCGTCCACCGCTCTAGCCTGCTGCAGGGCCAGCTCTTCGGTCACGGTAATAAAGCTCCTCAGCTGCGGCTCCAGTTGCTGCAGGCGCTCCAGGTATTCGCGCGCGATCTCCTCAGCAGAGCGCTCCTTGTTCACCAACTGGGTATGCAGGGCACGGATAACAGACATAGACAAACTCGCAAGGAAGGGAAAAGGCTGATCCAGCTCAGTGAAAGTTCCCTCTAGAGTAATCCAGCGCGGTTCCCTACTAACTCCCCTCTCCCTGAGGGAGAGGGGCCGGGGGTGAGGGGCTACCGTCGTTCTAAAAAATCGCGAAAATCGCGGCGCAGATCCCGGATCTCCTGCCGCATTTCCCTCATCTCTTGAGCCATCTCGTCGGTGCGCCGTTCCAGCGCTTCGGTGCGGCGCTCCAGCGCCTCGGTGCGGCGCTCAATAGCCCGGGTGCGCGCATCAAACCGATCCAGCGCCTCACGGAAAAACTGGGCCAGCATCGCCTGCCCTTCCCGCAGCTCTTGAATGAGAAGCTGTTGATTTTGCTGAGCCGCTTGCAGCTCTTGAACGGCGCGGATCAGCCACTCTTCTTGTTCCGGAGTCATCATCAGCCAGAGCGAGAGAATGCAAAAATCCTACCACCGACCCCCCTCTCCCTTTGGGAGAGGATCCGAGCTGAGGGCGATGGAGAGTAGGGAACTCGAATCCCTGACCTCTGCGGTGCGATCGCAGCGCTCTACCAACTGAGCTAACTCCCCGTAGCTCTACCAGGATAACCTGAATCGGCAGCCAAGATCTCCCCCACCTGCAACTCTAGCCCCACAAAAACCTGCGAAGGTACCCCCTCGGATCCCTTCAGCTCCAGCAGGTCGTACCAGCCCTCGTGCAACAGCAGCAGGCTCACCTTCTCTTCCAAAGGATCCACAATCCAATACTCGCCGATGCCCAAAACGCAGTATTCCGCCCGTTTGGCCCGGTAGTCCGCCGCCCGCCTGGATTCGCTCACCACCTCCACCACCAATAGCGGCGGCGGATCCTCCAAGCGAATCAAAGCCTCTCGGGATCCCATCTCCTGCCACTGCTCCAAAGGCAGCACCACCACATCCGGGATCCGCACCGTTTCCCAGCGGTTGCCCCGCGGCGACTGGATCCCCAGGCCGCCCTGGATTGTTGTCCAAGGCAACTGCCGTCTGGCGATCTCCGCCTCAAAAACCTGGCTGAGAAACTTTTGGATCTGGACATGCCGTCCGGTTGGAAGGGCCATGGGCACCAACTCCCCCGCCACCAACTCATAGCGGGTATCGCCGCCATCGGAATACTTGAGGTACTCTGCCAAACTCAGGCGAGCCGTTGTCGATCCAGAAGCAGAAACGGATCCGATCGTCAAAGCCACAGCCACCTCCAAAGGCTGCTCTGCTGCCATCCTAACCCCCCTCTCCCTCAGGGAGAGGGGCTGGGGGTGAGGGCCGGCGCGGAGCACTTGAGGCTGCTACCGCCGTTCCAAAAAATCGCGGCGCAGATCCCTCATCTCCGCTGCCATCTCATCAGTGCGGCGCTCTAGGGCTTCCGTGCGCCGTTCCAAGGCTTCTGTGCGCCGTTCCAGGGCTTCGGTGCGGCGTTCAATAGCGCGGGTGCGCTCGTCAAAGCGATCTAGCGCCTCGCGGAAAAACTGCGCCAGCATCGCCTGCCCCTCGCGCACTTCCTGAATCAGAACCTGTTGATTTTGCTGGCCCGCTTGCAGCTCTCGAATCAAAACCTCCTGGTTTTGCTGGACAAGGCGCAGCTCCTGCTGGGCAGCTTGCAGCTCTTTTTGGGCAGCCTGCAGCTCCTGGACAGCTCGGATTAACCACTCTTCTTGTTCTGGGGTCATCGTCAAAAAGTTCTACAGAGGATAAAAAAATCCTACTCCCCTCTCCCTCAGGGAGAGGGGCTGGGGGTGGTCGCGTTAGCGGCGCGGAGCGCTTGGGCTGGGAGAGGGGCTGGGGGTGAGGGCCGCCGGCGGCGCACAGCGCTTGAGGCTGCCGGAAAGAACCACCCAAAACAAAAACCCCTCTCCCTATGGGAGAGGGGCCAGGGGTGAGGGATCGGAGGTGAGGGCTCAGTACAGCGCTTCTTCTTGGTGGGTGATGATGGTGCAGTCGGAGGTGGGGTAGGCCACGCAAGTCAGCACATAGCCCTGCTCGATCTGATCGTCATCCAGGAAGGATTGATCGCTTTGATCCACCGTGCCGCTCACCAGCTTGCCGGCACAGGTCGAACAGGCCCCGGCACGGCAGGAATAGGGCAGCTCGATCCCTTGCTCCTCCGCCACATCCAAAATGTACTCGTCGTCCGGCACATCGATGGTGACGTCCAAGCCCCGCTCTTCGTTGATCAACCGAACTTTGTAGACAGCCATCCTGGTTGGATCTCCAGAAAAAACATCCACTCCTCATCCTGCCACCCTTCTGCCCCGGATCAAGCCCTCTTGGGCCAGGAAATAGGCAAATCTTCGAGTTTTGGGCACTTGGATCCGGGAAAGCCTTGCCATACAAAGATCCCGGCCATGTCCCACCTCGCCTGCCCTGCTGCAATCCAGCACCCTTGAACCAGGGCTCTCCGAAGCAGCAGCCACCGGATCGTGAGCCACGAGCAAGCTCGTGTTCTCCGTCTGTGACCCAGATCACTCTCATTTCAGCCTGCGAAAAGGAGAAAACCCTTGCCAAAACCGACAAATCTACCTGTATGATTGACGGAGAAACAGACCAACCGCCAAGCGGCGTGTCTGCGTCTCCCCTCGATTGGCCACTCCCCAAAGGGCATAGGTTGCCCTGGGTAAGCCGATCGAGTAAGTTAAGGGAAGTGTTCAGCCAAACCCTGCTTTTTGGTTAAGAGGAGAAACATGAACGGAACAATGCACAAGTGGCTGCTCAAGTCACTCGGGTCTCTGTCTCTGGCTTCGACGATGGTGCTGCTGCCCATGCTGCTCACCGGCTGCGGCGAAGAAAGCAGCACCAGCACCGTCACACCCGTGCCGCCCCCACCACCCCCACCGGCTCCCCCAGCTCCGCCGCCACCACCTCCAACCCCTGTTCCTGCTCCCACTCCCACCACTGCTGGCCCCATCAGCGTTCTGCCCACTCAACTGGCCGCTCTCACCCCAACAGGGCAAGTCTTCTCTAACCCCACCGTTATTCCTGTCGGCTTTGGCATTCGTCGCGCTAACGCAGCCGAGAACATCCCAGTGGGGGTTTACACTGACTACCGCGCTGTGCTTTCCTTCCCCATTCCCGACGACATTCCCAGCAACGCCATCGTGCAGGGGGCGCAGTTGACGCTGGTGCAGTTGCCCTCCAACGACTCGGCCACCATTCCTGGTTTTGGCGACCGGGGGCTGGGCTTCTTCTTCCTGGATCCGACACCGCACAACCTGCCGTCCAACAACGTGGTGTTCCAGGAAGTGACCTTGGGTGCGCCCGACAACGTGGTGTCCAGCGACTTCTTTGCGCCGGCTTCCAGCCCCACCTTTGTGGCTCTGAGCATTAACGGCAACGTGTTGGGTGAGGATGTGTCGGCGGGGCCGCGCACGGCGGATGTGGGGCCTGGGGTGCAGCGGGCGGTGTCAGGCTCCCGCTTCTACCAGGTGCGGCTGCAGTGCGCCAAGGAGGTGTGGAACAACCAGGCTACCGCTGCGTTCCCGTCGGTTTCCATCTCCGTCTCCAGCTCGGACAGTGGCACGGCCAGTGGCGCTCCTGCCTTCCAGGCGGTGGCTCCCATTGCGTTTGTGGTTACAGGAGTCGCAGCAGCCGCCGGCAACTCTACCTACCGAGTTGACTCTAGCAACTCAGCCACTGCTACGATTACGCTGCTGGCCACCAACCCCATCACGGTGAGCTTCAGTGCGGCGGGCAGCACCTTCTCAGCCTTCTTGCCCACCAATGCCACGACGATCACCCAAAGCTTTACCTGGCTGATTAACCTGGGTATCTTCGGATCCTTTTCATTCACAGGCACAGTAGTTACTGCTGCCAACAACAACACTGCCAGCGCCACTTTCCTGACAGGCCCAGTCGACCAGACCCTGGTTATCCCCAACCAGACCTTCTCCTACACGGCCAGCTTCTCGGTCAGCTTCAGCACCAGCACCAGCGTGGCGGGGACGCCAGCTAATGCGGCTGGTTTTGAGATCAGCCAGGGGGCTACGGGCACCTGCCGCGCGGAGTTCGACAAAGAGCCGGCTACAGGCACGGGTACTGCCCCCATCACCACGGCTCGCGGGCCACGGCTGGACATCACCTTCACTGTCCCGCGCTAGTCGGCAGGCTGTTTAACCCCTCGGCGGGCCTGAACTTTCAGGCCCGTTTTTTTCTCGCGGAACTCAGCTAGAAATCGCAGGAGCCCCGCACTGTACCCGTAGGGTCAGTGTCGGGAGGAATGCGGAAGTTATGATAGAACCATGACCCAAGTCCTGACCGTCTCCTGCAAGCTCAAGGTGTCCCAGTCGCAAGCCGCCAAATTGGACGCGACAATGGATGCCTTTGTGCAGGCGTTGAACTGGGTCAACCAAAACACACCAGAAAAAGTAGTCAACGCAGTCAAACTCCAATCCCTTTGCTACTACGAGATTCGAGCCCGGTTTGGCTTGTCCAGTAACTTGGCTCAACAGGTGTGCAGACGGGTGGCAGGCGCTCGCAAAGTGGCGAGACAGCGCAACCGTCCAGTTCAAGAGTTCAAGCGTAGGTTCGTTACCTACGATGCACGTATCTTCTCGTTTCGCGAGAAAGACTGGACGGTGTCGCTTGCCACGGTTGATGGAAGAGAACGCTTTGAGCTAGCTATTGGCAACTACCAGAGGGGAATGCTGGCTGGCTCTAACCCCAAATCGGCCACCCTAGTCCAGCGGAAGGACGGCTCCTACTCCATCCAGATTTGTGTCGAGGCAGAGCCCCCCAAGCAACAGAACACCGACAAGGTGATTGGTGTTGACCTGGGACGGCGAGACATTGCACATACCTCCGAAGGAGACAACTGGAATGGACAGCAGCTGAACAAAGTCCGAGATCACTACTGTCGGTTAAGAGCGTCTCTTCAGCGCAAGGCCAGTAAGGGCACCCGCAGTTGCAGGCGGCGATGCCGTCAACTGCTGCAACGGCTGTCTGGCAAAGAGAGACGCTTTCAAGCTTGGGTGAACCACAGTATCGCTAAGCGCATCGTTAAAGCAGCTCAATCTCTTTCTGCCTGCATTGCAATTGAGGACTTAAGCGGCATTCGAGAACGCACCAATCAACACCCCCGCAGTCGTGAGGAGCGGCGGCGTAGCAATAGCTGGGCGTTCTACCAGCTGCGGCGGTTTATCGAATACAAGGCTGTGAGGGCGGGTGTCAAAGTGGTAGCTGTCCCTGCGGCCTATACCTCGCAGATCTGCCACAAGTGCCTGCATATTCATCCCGACTCCGCTCAATCCTATCGCAAGGGTAAGCAGTTCAAATGCGGGCACTGCGGTTGGGAAGGGGATGCGGATTTTAACGGTGCGAAGGTGATTGCGCTTTTGGGGGCTGCCGTAAACCAGCCTAGAGGTTCGTGGTTGGCTTGCCAACTGCAGGGCTACCGAAAGCCCGCCCTGTACTGCGAAGCAGTCAGGGTCGGGTAGTTTACATGGGTGTAGGATTAGAGGTTATGAAATCTAGGGATCCAGGCCAAGTGACACCCGATGCGCTGATAGCCACCTTGGAAGCGGCAACCCGCCACCATCAGGCGGGGGATCTGCAGCAGGCGGAGGCGGCCTACCGCCAGGTGCTGGCTCTCCAGCCCGACCAACCGGAGGCTCTGCATTTTCTGGGCATCCTCTGCTACCAGACGGGCCGCCTTGAGGAAGCCGCGGCCCACATGACCAAGGCCACGCAGCTGCGGCCAGAGCAGGCAGCTTTTCACAGCAACTTGGGCGCTGTATATCAAGCGCTGGGCAAGCTGGAAGCAGCCATCGGATGCTACAGCCAAGCGGTGGCCCTCCAGCCGGATCACCTGCAGGCCCTCTTCAACCTGGGCCTCTGCCACTTTCAACTGGGCCAGTATGACCAAGCCGAGGAGTATTACCGGCGAGCCCTGGCCCTGCAGCCCCAGGATGCCCAGATCCTGACGGAGCTAGCCCAGATCTACCGACAGAAGGGGTGGCCGGCAACGGCCATCGACCATCTAGAGCAGGCGCTGGCGCTAGAGTTTACCCCAGAGCGGGCGCAAGAACTGGCCGAGCTCTGCCGCGAGGCGGGGCAGTTGGAGCGTTCTGTTGAGCTCTATCGCCAGCTCCTGGAGCAAGACCCACAGCGGCCAGAGCTACACAACGGCCTGGGCTTGACCTTGGCAGAGCAAGGGAACTGGGAGGAAGCTATTGCTGCTTTCCGCCAGGCGCTGGAGCTGGATGGGCACTTGGTGGAAGCTCACATCAACCTGGGCACCGCCCTGCTGGAGCAGGGACAGCCGGAGGCGGCCATCGAAGCCTATCGGGCGGCTTTGGCGCTGCAGCCGGATCGCCCGCGGGTTTACTTCAACCTGGCCACGGCTTTTCGCAAGCTACAGCAGCCGGAACGCGCTTTGGACTACTACCACGTGGCCTTTGGCCTGCAGCCAGACTACGCCGAGGCCCATCGCGGCTTGGCCAACCTTCTGTCAGATCGCAAGCTGCGCAAGGTGTTCTCCAATGGACTGCTAGACAGCATGGCCCACCTCAGCCGCGCTTTGGGCGTGCGGCCCAACCTGGCCGAGGCCTACTTTGAGGCCGGCTGCCTGCTGCTGGATCAACTAAGGTTTAAGGAGGCCATCCCCCTGCTGGAGAAGGCGCTGGAGTACAAGCCCGATTTTGCCCTGGCCTACAACAACCTGGGCCTGGCCTATCGGCACTTGAACGAGCCGGAAAAAGAAGAGATCCAATATCGGCAGGCGCTGGTGCACGACCCAGAACTGGGAGAAGCCTACTGCAACTTGGGGCTGTTGTTGCAAAGCCAGCACCGCAATGAGGAAGCCCTGCCGGTTTTGCAGGAGGCCGCCCGCCTCAAGCCGGACTTCCTGGATGTTCACCGGGCCCTGGGATCCGTTTACAAAGAGTTGAACCGCCTAACCGAGGCACTGGAATCTTTTCAGCGCGCCCTGGAAATCAACCCCGAGGATCCTTCCACCTATGCGGGGTTGGCGGGCACCTTCCTCCAGCAATGCCGCCACGAGGAGGCCATCAAAGCCTATCGCAAGTCGGCCAAGCTGGCTCCGGGGGTGATCGCCTTCCACGGCAACATCCTCATGGGTCTGCACTACGCGCCCGATTTCGACCCCGAAGAAACCCTGCGGGAGCACAAAAAGTGGGGGGATGCCACCCAAGCCTCGGTGGCCCATCTGCGGCGGCCCTACCACCGGGATCGGGATCTGAAGCGGCCTCTGCGCATCGGCTACATCTCCGGAGATTTTAAGCTGCACTCCGTGAGCATGTTTTTTGAGCATGTCTACAACCACCACGACCACGAGCGCTTCCAGATCTACTGCTATTCCAACGGGCCGTATTCGGACATCGTGACGGAGCGGATGAAGGAAAAGGCTGACGGCTGGCGAGATATCCACAAGATCCGCTCCGATGTGGAGGTGGCCGACCTCATCCACGAGGACAAGATCGACATTTTGGTGGATCTGGCCGGCCATACGGCCTACAACCGCCTGGGGGTGCTGGCGCTCAAACCTGCCCCCATCCAGGCCACCTATCTGGGCTACCCCAACACCACCGGCCTGACCTTGGTGGACTACCGCATCACCGATGCCTACGCCGACCCGCCGGGCTTGACGGAGAAGTATCACACGGAAAAGCTGATGCGCCTGCCTAAAAGCTTTCTCTGCTACAACCCTATAGATATCTTTCCGCCGGTTTCCGAGCTACCGGCTCTGTCTGCCGGCTACATTACCTTTGGCTGCTGCAACAACCCCACCAAAATTACCCCCAACGTGGTGGCAGTGTGGGTGGAGATCCTCAAGCGGCTGCCCAATGCCCGCATCCTGCTCAAAAACATGCGCTACACCGACCGCAGCGTCTGCGAGATCTTCTGGGGGCACTTTGAGCGGCACGGGGTGGAGCGGCAGCGGGTGCATCTGGTGGGAGATCGCCGCAGCATTCCAGAGCATCTCCAGATCTACAGTGAGATTGATATCGGCCTGGATCCTTTCCCCTACAACGGCACCACCACCACCTGTGAAACCCTCTGGGGCGGCGCGCCGGTGGTGGTCTTGGCGGGCAACGCTCATGTCTGCCGCGTGGGAGTCTCCATTCTCACTAACGTGGGGCTGCCGGAGCTGGTGGCCCAAACGCCGGAAGAATACGTGGAAATTGCCGTGAACTTGGCCAGTGATCTGGAGCGGCTGCGCCATTTGCGCCACAGCCTGCGAGGCATGATGGAGAAATCGCCCCTGCGGGATCCACAAAGCCATGCCCGCGCCCTGGAGCGGGCCTATTGGCAGATGTGGAAAAACTTGGTGGTCAGCGGTCAGTAGGTTCCTCGGATTCCGAAGGAGCCACCTGCTCGAAAATGTCCCACAGCTTGGCGGCCACTGTTGCCCAGCTCAGCTCCTTGGCCTGTTCCAACCCCTTGGCAATGAGGGGAGAGCGTACCGGGTAGCTCTGGATGCGCTGCAGGGCTTCTGCCAGTTCCCGCACCGAGCCTTGGCAGAGCAGGGCTGTCGGGTTTTGCAAGGGATCCTTATCTTTTTTCTCTCCAGAGGCAGTTGCCGACTCCGAGCCGGAGGCATTTGGCTGCTCATCCCGGTAATGCACCACAGGACAGCCGCAGGCCATCGCCTCAAGGGGGCTGCTGGGCCGAAAGGTGGAGTGGAAAACCAGCGCCAGAGCCGAGGAATAGGCGCAGGCCAACTCTGGATTGTTCAGGCTGAGGTAGCGAATGCCTTGTTTTTGGGGCAGTTGCGCTTTGACGGGATCCACCTCCAGAGGACTGGGAAAGGCAAAGACCAGCTCGGTGCGGGAGAGCTTTTGGCCCTGCAGGATCTCCCAAGCTTGGCTGACAGCCTGGATGCCACGGTAGTCAGCCAGCTGTTCGGGCAAGACGGCCAAGAAAAAAGGGCGAGTCAACTGAAACTTGCGGCGAAACTCGGCCATGGCATCGGGAGCAGCCGGCTTGGCCCAGCCCTCGATGGCCGGATAGACCAGCGACATTTGCTCAGGTGGGATGCCGGGGTAGTGGGTTCGGAAGCCAGCAAGCACTTCATCGGAGAAGAAAACGTAGTGGGCAGCAGCCAGGATGGCATTTTTCTTCTCGATGTATTCTGGATGAAACTGGCTGCCGGCCTCTGCTTCTAGGTCGTAGATGAAGGCGATGGAAGGGGTGGAAATGGGGGTGGTGTAGCCGGTAGAAAGAAACAGCCTGGCCTTGAGCTGGTCGCAGGCGCTCTGCAGGCCGGTGCGATCCTCATCTGCCTCTGCAAAAGCAAAGCGGGGGATCTCGGAAAAAAAAGTTCCCGGCGGCAGCCAAGTTTGCCCGCGGGTGAGCACCACAAACTCCGTTGCCTTCTTGGCCTTGACCCATTCTTCAATGAGGCTCAGCCACAGGTAGGACTGATCCAAAAGTGGAGAGCGAGAAAACCCTTCCGACTGCCAGATAACCCCGTCGATGACGATCATCCCCCACCTCGTCTGAGCAATTTAAGAGACATTGAGAGCGGCAAACATCCTGGCCAGGTAGAAGTCTTTGTAACGGGTTTGGGCAATTTGGTCATGAACACCCAGGACAAAAGCCACCAGATCATAGGACAGGTAAATCTCATGCAAAACTACCGCCATAGCCAGCCGCTGGCGCGAGGAAAGCCGACCCAAGTGCATAAAGTTTTTGACGTAAACATAGTCGCACCACAACACTTGGGTGTAAGGGCGATAGGTTCTGGAGGAGAAAGGCTTGAGGCAGGCGCCAAAGTTGCTGGTCATGCCGTGGAGGAGAAAGCCTTCTTCCCTAAGGGCAATATCCACATCGCTAAAAAGAGGCTGGTTTTTGTAGAGGGGTATGTACTCGACTTCTGTTTGGATAACAGTAACACTCTGTAGAGTTTTTCTAGCGCCCCGGATAACATCCAGCTCGGCTCCCTGAACATCCATCTTGAGAAAGTCCACTTCGCCCAGCTCTGGAATATCATCCAGGCGGGTAGTCTGGACTTCCTCGACCCGAGTTACCCGACAAACTTCCGCCAAGTTCTCAAAATGCTGGGCCAGCTCCTGATCGGGCTCGTAAAGAGAGGAGGTGTAGCCGACGTTGGTGAAATAGAACTTGCGGCGGGATCCATCCCCAATGAAATAGGGAAAGTATTGCCGCTTCACTTTGTCGGCGCGGGGAGCCTCAGCCAGAGCCCTAGCATTCAGCTTTTCGCATTCTTCTTTTTGGGGCTCAAATCCTATCACTTGAGCATGCCCTTGCTGAACCAGCTTGTCGAAGTTATCGCCGCCCAGGAGCATTGCCCCTACGTCCACAATCCTAATCAGGGGCATGTCATCGCCGAGGATCTCACTAATCGGGAAAGGCATCTTTTTACTCCAAAGAATGAAAACGGCTAGATTAGACCGGCTTCGCTCACCCAAGAAAACCGACGGGGGTGCACAGCAACCAGGTTGAGCGCAGTTGGCATTTGCACAGAAGCCTGAACAGTGCTCAGATCTTGGATTACCGGGTTATAGACATAAATAAGATAACCCCACTCAGCAAGAAGCTTTGCCGATTCCAAACCGGAAAACTGACCGGTACTTTGATTCTCAAACAAGATCACCGGAGCGCAAGTCTCAATGAGCTTTCTACCGCCCTTCAAAACAGGAACCTCTGCCCCTTCCGCATCGATTTTGACGAGATCAATGTTGGGGCTGCCCTCTGAAATCCATAGCTCATCTAGGGTAACCTGCTGCACCGGCTTGGTTTCTTCTACAACCGACATGGGATCCGTGACGATGCGGTTGAAAACGCTGGCCCCTTCGCAAACTAGATAAACCTCGCGAGACTCTTCGCCTACGGCTGCTTCCACAACTTGCACGGATTGGTCGAGCTTGTTTTGAGCGACCGTTGCCCGCAAGCACTGCACACATCCCGGCGTAGGTTCAATGGCATAGACTTTCCCAGTTTTGCCCACACAGCGGGCAAACAGAAAAGTGTAGACGCCAACATTGGCCCCAACGTCAATGGCCTTCATGCCCGGCTTGAGGATTTGCCGACACAGCTCGATTTCACTCTCAAACCAGCGATCTTGAGCCAGGAGGACAAAGGTTGCAATGCTCTTAAGGTCTGGCTCCAGCCTCAGCTTGTACCCCTCATACTGAGCCCAGGTTTCTATCTCGGCCACAGCATCGGAGGTTGGTTTTTTTTCAGGAGGTGTTTCTGCTTCCGGCTCTGAATCCGACTCCGCCTTGGAGGGATCCTGCCGCGGAATGTAGCGATCTAGAGCCAGTTGCAGCACTTGCAGGGCCCTGTCCTTCTGCCCAGGGAAATGGTCGGCTATTTTCTGCAGCAAGAAGGCCCCTTCCGGCTGCGCTTGGGCCGCCGCATTCATGGCAACCACCATTTGCGCCTCTAGATCCTCTGGGTCAATGGCTGCAGCCAGCCGCCAGTAGGGCAATGGCTCCGGTCGGTAAACGACTCCGCTGTTGTGGGCTAGCCAACGGGCTAGAGTGTGGAGGTAGCGCTCGCGGGGGCCAAGGCGGGAAGCAGAAGCGGCCTTAGAAGAGCGGCGGGCCTTTTTGCTAGCAGAAGCCAGACGAGGGGGATCCCAAGCGAGCTTGGGTTGGGATCCAGTTAGGCCCAAGCTGGGATCTTCTAGGTAACGCTGGGTCAACAGCCGGGAGAGCAGCTCTTTTCCCTCTTGGAGGGCCGTGTAGTAGCTTCCCAAGGCCAAAAGGGCATGGAGGCGATTAAACTGACAGGGGAGATGATTGGGATCGAGATCCAAACCCTGCCGCCAAGCTGCCAAAGCCAGGGCCCAGGCTGCACGTCGCTCCCGCGAGGTTTTGGCTTGCTGGGCCTTCAAGCAGTGAGAGATTCCCAGCTCGTTACATTCATCGGCAGTGGTGGGGATCCCCATGGCTTCGCTAACTAAGCTGCTGAATTATCCTACCACCTTGCCGGAGCTGCACTGGGTCTTCCCTGAACAGGCAGAAGAGAAGGCGGAAAAAGTTTGGTAACCTAGGAGAGCGATGCCGCTTGTGGTTGAGGGATGTTCATGGTACGCCGTTTCCCCGTCTGGATTGCTGCTGCCGCCTTGGCAGGGGGGATTGCCTGTACGCAGGCAGCTCCTGTGCAGACTCCTGACCAAGTGGTGAGAACCTTTATTGCAGCCGCTGAGAAGGGGGACTGGGGCACGGCAGACAGCTACCTGACGGAGCGCTTCAGCAACGCCCTCAGGCCGGGATCCCTGCCTTCGATTTGGGGCACGGTGGGGGAGAACGTGCAGGTGCGCAACCAAGAGGTGACCGGGAAGACGGCCTATGTCTGGGTGGAGGGCACCGACTCGCTGGAGGATGCGGCCCAGCACCTGGGGTTGGATCCCTTGACGTTGCGCAAGTATTTGACCCAGCCGGATCTGGCGGATCCCACCTATCAGCAGTTGGCCCCTCAGTTGGTGGGCCTACGCCTGGAAGGAGACACAGTGATCTCCCGCGTCAAGATCACCCTCTACCAGCAAGACCGCGGCTGGCGAATTGAAGTGTGGCAGCCAGACAAGCCCCCTGCAGAGGGATCCCAGCCGGAAAAGGCAGAAGAGTCGGCGGATCCCAAGCCCTCTCCCTCTCCGACAGAGGCTGGGCAACCTGCCAAAAATCAGCAGTGAAGTGGCGAGGGAAAGGTGCTGAAAAAACCCTGGTTCTTGCTGGCCCTGCTCTTGCTGAGTGGCTGCGGGCAACCCCAAACCGCCAAAGAGACGCTGCAGGTGTTTGTGCAGGCGGCCAACAAGCGGGACTTTGCCACAGCAGAATCCCTGCTGACGCCGCGGCTGTTGAGAGGGATCCCGCCAGGGGCTTTGGATCAATCCTGGCCATCCGCCGAGGAGTTTAATCTCACTTCTATCGAAGAGGTGGGCAATACCGCCATCTTTCGGGTGGACTCCATCCTAAAGCCAGAAGCGGTGGTGCCAACGCTTCGCTTCCAGTTCACCGCCGAGGAGCTGCAACGATTTTTAACAGAGCCGGATCGGGAGGATCCCCGGTTTCGTCCTTTTCGCTCCCAGTTGGGCTTTTACGAGCCCCTGCCGGATGGGCGCCTGCGCTCGGTGATGGAAGTTACCCTCTATCGCCAAGCCCAAGGGTGGCGAGTGGAGTTGGCTCGGCTGCAGCCTTTAAATACAGAGGTTCTCTACGAGCCAATCAAGTTAGCGGAAGAAGCACAGCCTTTCCAACTAACTGGGACGGTGCGGCTGCTCAACCGCAAGGAGGGCTGGATTGGGGTCAACTTGGAAAAAGTCAGCCCCAGCTTGGAGCGCTACGCGGGCACGTGGGTCTCGGTGGTTCCCGCTGAGGAGGTGCAAGTGACTCGCCTTGGCCGCTCTGCCAGCTGGCTGGAGCTGCTCCCGGGAGATGTGGTGGAAATGGAAGGCACCGTTCGGTTCGCCGTCAACGTCGATGCGGAAGGACGGATCCCAGCGGCCATCTGGGCTGAGCGCATCCGGGTGGTGCAGGCCGCCAGCTCTTCTCCCTGAACCTAGCGCAAAGGCGAGTGCAACAACACCACCAGCCGCTCTTCCAGGAACTTGAGATTGGCCACCACTTGGTTAAAGGCCTCTTCGGGGGTCCAGTCCATGAGATCTAGGGCCTTGGCCGCCAGGGCCTGCACGGGCACAGGCTCTTCCCCAAAGACGTCGATTAGCCAGCGCACCGAGAAGGGATCGATGACGATGTTGCCTTCGGATCCCGGCCAGCCATTGATGTTGACCGGGCCGTTGTCGCGGATGGCGTTTTCAAAGGCCAGCTTGGCATTGAGACGGATCAACAGGGGATGGGCCTGCACGGAGCCGTTTCGCCATTCTTCCAGGGTAAAAGGGGCTGGTGGGGTGGGGCGAGGATGGCCGCACCAAAAATCGATCAGCCGGGTTAGGTTGGGAAAGATCAGCTCGATAAAGTGCAGCAGCTCCTCTTGGCTGAGCTTTTTAAGGTGGCGTAGGGTATAGGGAACTGGCTTGGTGAGGACTCGCTCCAGCTTCCACTGCTGCCAGTTGACCATGCTGATGAACTCCAGCCCGGCCTGGCGCAG
The DNA here is from genome assembly GCF_047502615.1 of Synechococcus sp. W60.3. Lineage (NCBI taxonomy): Bacteria > Bacillati > Cyanobacteriota > Cyanophyceae > Synechococcales > Synechococcaceae > Synechococcus > Synechococcus sp. W60.3. Next base: position 77,372 of record NZ_JANSHJ010000002.1, read on the forward strand.
CATCTCAAACACCTGGGGCACCGTAAAGCCTTTGTCGCTGCGCAGCAGGAAGTTGGCCAGGATCCCGTTGGTGGTTTTGATGGCGTCCCCCTTCCAGTGGCTTTTGACGAAGCTGCCTTCGTGGAGAGCATCCATCAGCTCCCTGAGGATGGGAACAGCCTTGGCAGCGGGCTCGTCCATCACCCCCAGCAGCTCCATGGCATTTTGCATGTTGAAAATAAACTGCCGCTGATAGAGGCTGTGGACGTTGGTGCGGATAATGCCCTCCGGTTTGAGCACCTGGCGCATGCCTTTGAGGCCGGCCACCGGGTCTTCCAGCAGGTAGAGCACGTCGTTGCAGGCGATAAAATCAAACTGCTCCCCCAGCGCTCTCAGGTCGGTGATATCTGCCACCTCGAAGCGCACATCCGCGATCTGGTGGAACTCGAAGCGCTGCCGGGCCATCTCCAGCGATTTCGGCGAGATATCCACCCCAACAAAAGAAGCGCCTGGGTTGGCCGTGGCCAGGACCAGGGTTTCCCAGCCGGAGCCGCAGCCGGCGTTGAGCATCACTTTGCCCTCAGGTTTGACCACCTTGCGCTCTCGTACATAGCAGGCGGTGGTGTAGCTGTTGGCAAACAGGGCAAAGGTATCCGTAACCGTCTGCTCAATGGGGACGTTGGGATAGGGAAATTCGTCAAACTGCGCCTGCACCAACTTCGAGGCAGATTGCTCCGGCATAGGGATCCCTTTTTCTCTGGAGCTTATGGTAGCCAATCCTTAACTGAACAGGGCCTGTGTTGATCCCAGCCGCTCTTCGGTCTGGGGATCAAAAAGGTGGAAGCGATCCATGTCGAAGACCACTTCGGCCCATTGGTTGACGCGCAGCTCGGTGCGGGGATCCACGCGGGCCACAAACTCCTGCTCGGGGAGGATCCCTTCGGGGTCAGCGGCGCTGAGGTGGAGGATGACCTCGCTGCCCATCTGCTCGGCGACCGAGACTTTGGCCCGCACGCGGGCGGGCTGGATCCCTGGGGGTTGGTACTGGGGATCGTGGATGTTTTCCGGGCGGATGCCGAAGATGACCGGCTGGCCGGCGTGGGGCCGATAGGGATCCGCCTGGTGAGGGGGGATGGGCAGGCGGAAGGCGCCGGTATCGACCCAGAGGGTGCCCTCTTGTTCCCGCAGCTTGGCCTGGAAGAAGTTCATGGCAGGGCTGCCGATGAAGCCGGCCACAAACAGGTTGGCGGGGCGGCTGTAGAGGGCCTGGGGAGTATCCACCTGCTGCAGGCGGCCATCTTTCATGACGGCGATGCGGTTGCCCATGGTCATGGCTTCCACCTGGTCGTGGGTGACGTAGATGAAGGTGGTGCCCAGTTGCATGTGCAACTTGCTGATCTCGGCCCGCGCCTGCACCCGCAGCTTGGCGTCGAGGTTGGAGAGGGGCTCATCCATCAAAAACACCGCCGGGTTGCGCACAATGGCCCGCCCGACGGCCACCCGCTGCCGTTGCCCACCGGAAAGTTCCTTGGGCTTGCGGTGGAGCAGGTGTTCGATCCCCAGCCGCTTGGCCACCCCCCGGACGCGGCTTTCGATCTCTGCTTTGGGCAGGCCGCGCAGCTTGAGGCCAAAGGCCATGTTCTCGGCCACGGTCATGTGGGGGTAGAGGGCGTAGGACTGGAAGACCATGGCGATATCCCGATCCTTGGGGGGGATATCATTGACCACTCGGTCGCCGATGTAGATGGAGCCGGCGCTCACCTCTTCCAGTCCGGCCAGCATGCGCAAAGAGGTGGTTTTGCCGCAGCCGGAGGGACCGACGAAGACGAGAAATTCCCCGTCTTCGATGGCGATGTTCAGGTCGTGGACGGCAGTGGTGTCGCCGTAGCGCTTGGTAACGTGTTCGTAGGTCACGCTGGCCATGCTCTCGCTCCCCAGCCACTTCGCCCTCAAACTTATCCAACCCTAGGGGCAGAGGTCAAATCGGATCCCTGGGCTGGAGTAAGCTGGGGTCGCCCTCACCCCCAGCCCCTCTCCCAGAGGGAGAGGGGAGTTGAGGATCGAAAAGCCAAAAAACCCAAAAAGGTAGGCCACGAGCCTACCTCTGGGATCTGGATCTTGTTAAGCCAAAAGTGGCGCTCGCCTCCCCCCCTTAGGAGACAACGTTCACTTTGACCACTTGGGCTTTTTCGGAGTCCGCCTTGGGCAGAGTCAGGGTGAGGATCCCATCTTTGTATTCCGCTTTCACCTGATCGTGCTTGATCCGGTTGGGCAGCGGGATCACCCGTTGGAAGCGCCCGTAGCGGAACTCGGTGCGGGTTACGCCCTTGTCTTCGGAGCGTTTTTCAAAGCGCCGCTCGCCGCTGATGGAGACCGCTTCGGCTGTCGCTTGGATATCCAAGTCGTTGGGGTTCAAGCCGGGCAGCTCCAGCTTCAGGGTAATAGTTTCGGGATCATCGTGCATCTCCACTGCCGGCATGAAGGCAAAGCCGTCGGCCTCGGTGGTGCGAGGGATCAACCGGTCGAACATCCGGTTCATTTCCCGTTGAATTTCGTCAATTTCCCGAAAGGGATCCCAGCGAACCAGAGCCATATCTATCCACCTCCTGAGCAGATTTTGGTTAACTTTTGGTTAGCTTCTCTTTAAGTTAAGATTTACTCACCAGGCTTTAGCCTAGCCTCTGTACATTAGGATAAGTGATCTAGCTGGCTCAAGAGGGCGAGTTTTCTGGAAATCGATGGGGGTATTTTCTCGCCCAAGGAATAGGAGAAAGCTGTCAGGAATCGGTGCGCTTGGGGGGGCGGTGGGATCTCGTCTGCAGCCACAAACTCAGGCCGGTAGCCACCATCAGCAACAGCCCCAAGCCGTTTAAGAACGGGTAGACGGCCTGCAGATCCAGAGGCCCCCATTGCCCTTTGTGGATTTGGATCAGCCAGTAGTAGTCGAAGTTGTCGTTGAGGCGGGCAATTTGGTAAAGGGATCCCGTTACCACCGTTACCACCAAGGGCAGAGCCAGGATGGGGGCCAGGGCGCGGTGGATCTGGCGGGCGAGTTTTCGAGGCGGGGCCATCAGGGTTTCTCCAAGGCTAAGGCCACCACCTTGCCATGGTAGCAGGGCAGCCCAAGCTGCCAAGCCCCCCTGGGTCTAGGGACGGATCCCGAGGGCTTCCTCCAGCTTGGGCATTTGCTCGCGGGGGATAACCCGCCCTTCGTCCTCAAAGCCGGGGATCTCGTGGAAGTTGAGGTAGCGGTACAGCTCGCCGGCAAAGGGCTGGATCTTGGTGGCGACGATCTCCCGGTATTCCTCAGGGGTAGGGATCCGGCCCAAGAGGGCGCAGGCGGCAGCCAGCTCGGCGGATCCCAGATAGACCCGCGCGTCTTTGCCCATGCGGTTGTTGAAGTTGCGGGTGGAGGTGGACATAACCGTGGCCCCGTCTGCCACCCGCGCCTGGTTGCCCATGCACAGGCTGCAGCCAGGCATCTCCGTCCTCGCCCCGGCAGCGGCAAAGGTGCCGTACACCCCTTCGGCGCGCAGTTGCGCCTCGTCCATGCGGGTGGGAGGACAGATCCAAAATTGGCGCACCTTGGCCCGCCCCTGGCCTTCCAAAATCTTGGCGGCGGCGCGGTAGTGGCCAATGTTGGTCATGCAGGAGCCAATGAACACCTCGTCGATGTGGATGGGTGTGTCGGGGTTGCCGGCCGCGTGCTGGGCGTGGACTTCGCTCAGGGTCATCACCTTGTCGGGATCGTTGGGGGCACAGACGATCGGCTCGCTGATGGCGCTGAGGTCGATCTCGAGCACGGCAGCGTATTCGGCATCGGGATCCGCCTCCATCAGGGTGGGGTTGGCCAGCCAGGCCTCCATCTTGGCGATGCGCCGCAGCAGGGTTCTCGCATCCTGATAGCCGCGGGCGATCAGGTTTTTCAGCAGCACCACGTTGGAGCGCAGGTACTCGGCAACCGTCTCGACGCTCAGCTGGATGGTGCAAGCGGCGCAGTTGCGTTCCGCCGAGGCGTCGGTGAACTCGAAGGCTTGCTCCACCTTCAAGTTGGGCAGGCCCTCGATCTCCATAATTCGCCCGGCAAAGACGTTTTTCTTGCCCTGTTTCTCGACGGTGAGCAGCCCCCGCTGGATGGCCACGTAGGGGATGGCGTGGACAATGTCCCGCAGGGTGATCCCGGGCTGCAGTTCCCCCTTAAAGCGCACCAGCACCGACTCCGGCATATTCAGGGGCATCACCCCCATGGCGGCGGCAAAGGCCACCAGCCCAGAGCCAGCCGGGAAGGAAATGCCCAAAGGGAAGCGGGTGTGGGAGTCGCCCCCGGTGCCAACAGTATCCGGCAGCAGCATGCGGTTGAGCCAGGAGTGGATGATGCCATCGCCCGGCCGCAGGACGACACCTCCCCGCGAGGCAAAAAAGTCGGGCAGCTCTTTGTGAACCTGGATATCCACCGGCTTGGGATAGGCGGCGGTGTGGCAGAAGCTCTGCAGCACCAGGTCGGCGCTGAAGCCCAGACAGGCCAATTCCTTGAGCTCGTCGCGGGTCATGGGGCCGGTGGTGTCCTGGGATCCCACGGTGGTGATCAACGGCTCGCAACTGGTGCCGGGGCGCACTCCGGGCAGCCCGCAGGCTTTGCCGACGATTTTCTGGGCCAGGGTATAGCCCTTGCCCGTGTCGGCGGGCGGGGTGGGGCGAATGAACAGGGGGGAGGGATCCAGCCCCAGGGCCTGGCGGGTTTTGTCGGTAAGGGCCCGACCAATCAAGAGAGGGATGCGGCCCCCGGCCCGCACCTCGTCGGGCAGCGTCACAGGCTGCAGGGAAAAGGTGGTGAGGACTTGGCCATCCTCAGAGCGGATAACGCCCTCGTAGGGGTAGATCGTCACTACCATGTCCGTCTCCAGGCAGGAGACATCGCACTGGATGGGCAGGGCGCCGGCATCTTCGGCGGTGGTGAAGAAAATGGGCGCGATCGTGCCCCCCAGAATCACCCCGCCGGCCCGCTTGTTGGGCACATAGGGAATGTCGTGGCCGATGTGCCAGAGCAGGGAATTAAGGGCGGACTTGCGGGAAGATCCCGTGCCCACCACATCCCCCACAAAGGCCACCGGATGGCCGCGGCGCTTCAGCTCGGCAATGGCTGCTATCGCTCCCGGCGCCCGCGATTCCAGCATGCTCTGGGCATGAAGGGGAATATCGGGGCGGGTGGTGGCGTGGGCGGCCGGGGAGAGGTCGTCGGTGTTGATCTCGCCGGCAATTTTGAACACCGTCGCCGTGATCGCCTCGGCCAGGGGCGGCCTGGCGGTGAACCACTCCCCTTCCGCCCAAGAGTGGAGCACCTGTCGGGCATAGGCGTTGCCCGCTTGGCTCAGCTCCAGCACGTCGTGGAAGGCGTCGAAAACCAGCAGCGTGTGGCTGAGGGCGCGGGCCGCTGCGGCGGCAATTTCCGGTCGCTCATCCTGCAGCAGCTCCAGCAACACCTGGACGTTGTAGCCCCCCAGCATCGTGCCCAAGAGCTCTACCGCCCGCAGGGGGGTAATGAGGGGCGAGTGCACTTCTTCCTTAGCCACAGCGGCCAAAAAGCCCGCCTTCACATAGGCCGCTTCGTCCACCCCCGGCGGCACCCGCTCTGTAAGCAGATGCAACAAAAAGGCCTCTTCGCCGGCGGGGGGATCCTTGAGCAGCTCGCACACCTGGCTGGTCTGGGCGGCGTTCAAGGGCAGCGGCGGGATCCCTTGGGCCGCGCGGGCAGCAGCATGTTGGCGGTACTCGGCCAGCATGGGGAGGATTCCTTAGGTCACTCGATGTGGGTATTCATTCTACCGCCAGCTCGGCAGCAGCCAGCTCTGCCCCCTCAGGATAGCTCCGCCAACAGCTCTTTTTGGTATAGGCCAATACAAGCCTGGATCAACTCGTCCAGCTCCCCTTCCAAAATTGGCTCGAGCAGGAAGTTCTGGTTGAGGCGGTGATCGGTAACCCGGTTGTCTTTGTAGTTGTAGGTGCGAATTTTTTCCGAGCGCGATCCCGTTCCCACCTGCATGCGACGGGCGGAGCTGATGGAGGCCTGTTGCTCCTGAAGCTTCATCTCGTAGAGCTTGGCCCGCAAAATCTGCATCGCCCGCTGCCGGTTCTGCAGCTGGGAGCGCTCCTCGGTACAAAACACGCGGATGCCGGTGGGTTTGTGGAGGAGGTCCACCGCCGTTTCCACCTTGTTCACGTTTTGGCCGCCCGCCCCGCCGGAGCGCGCCGTCTTGATCTCGATGTCCTTCGGGTCGATCACCACCTCCACTTCATCCACTTCCGGCATCACCGCCACCGTGGCCGTCGAGGTGTGGACACGGCCTTGCGCTTCGGTGACGGGCACCCGCTGCACCCGATGCACGCCGGCCTCGAACTTCAGCTTGCTGTAGACCTGATCCCCGCGAATTTCCAGGATGGCCTCTTTGTAGCCTCCCATCTCTCCTTCCGAGAGGCTGGCCAGGCGCACCGACCAGCCCATCTTCTCGGCGTAGCGGGTGTACATGCGGGCCAAATCCGCCGCCCACAGGGCCGCCTCCTCGCCGCCGGTGCCGGCGCGGATTTCCAACATAATGTTTTTCTCGTCGTTGGGATCCCGGGGCAGCAGCAGCAGGGTCAGCTTTTCCTCCAGTTGTTCTTGGCGGACGCGCAGTTGCTCCAGTTCTGCCCTGGCCATCGCCTCCAGCTCTGGGTCGTCGGAAGCCACCTCCCGCAGCAGCTCTTCCGTCTGCTTCAGCTCGCGAGTGAGCTTTTGCCACTCGTGAAAGGTCTGGACGGTGGCTTCTAGGGAGGAGCGGGCCTTGGCAATCCGCTGCAGCTCAGCCGGATCGGTCGCCACATCGGGATCGGCCAGACGTACCGTCAGCTCCTGAAAGGTGGCTTCAACGTTTTTAAGCTGCTCGATGAGTTGAGCAGAGGCCATAGATCCAGTGTCAGCGAAGACTCACAGCAATGCCCAGCAAGGCAGAAAAGAAACTCAGATTGAAGCTCGGCTACTTAGCTTTCTTGCCGCCCATGCCGTACTTGCGCATGAACTTGTCCACGCGGCCTTCGCTGTCAATGATCTTCTGGCTGCCGGTGAAAAAGGGATGGTTGCCCGACCAAACATCGACCTTCAGCTCCGGCTTGGTGGATCCCACTGTCATCACCACTTCGCCGTTGCAGATGACTTTGGCTTCGGGATACCACTGGGGGTGTATTCCTTTTTTGGGCATGGCAATCTCCTCCTCTGGGCCTGTTCCTATACCCTTGTCTATCAACATCTAACTTGAAAAAGCAATGGCAGGGATCCCTAGCGCTTCGAGTACTGGGGAGCCTTGCGGGCCTTGCGTAGGCCATATTTCTTCCGTTCCACGGCGCGCGGATCCCGTTTTAGGTAGCCCTCTGTCTTGAGGGGGCCGCGGTTAGCCGGATCCACCTCGCAGAGGGCGCGCGCCACGCCCAACTTGATGGCATCGGCCTGACCGTGGACGCCGCCGCCATGAGCCCGCACCAAGATGTCGTAGGAGTTCTCTAGGCCGAGGAGCTCCAACGGCGCTTTCACACTGGCCAGTAGCGCCTCCTGGTATTGCAGGTATTGGTCGCCGGGCCTGTCGTTGATGATCAGCTTGCCGGTGCCGGGCACCAGGCGCACGCGGGCGACAGCCGTTTTGCGGCGTCCGGTTCCCCAGTAGACGGCTCGTTGGCTGCTGGCTGCTTGGGTCATACTTTGGCTCCTGGGATCGTGTGGATGGGGTAAACCTGAGGTTGCTGGGCCTCGTGGGGGTGGTGGGGCCCGGCGTACACTTTTAGCTTGGTGAATTGCCGCCGGCCCAGGCGGGTGTGGGGCAACATCCCCTTCACTGCTTTCTCAATCACCCGCTCCGGCAGGCGAGCTTGCAGTTGGGCAAAAGTCTCGACTTTCATGCCGCCGGGACGGCCAGAGTGGCGGCGGTAGAGCTTTTGGGTGCGCTTTTTGCCGGTGACCACCACTTTCTCGGCGTTGATCACGATCACGTAGTCCCCCGTATCCAGGTGAGGGGTGAAGTTGGGTTTGTGCTTGCCCCGCAGGAGCTTGGCCACAACCACGGCCAAGCGGCCGAGGCGCTGGTTGGCAGCGTCCACCAGATACCAGCGAGGGGTTAGAGTTTCGGGGGGAGGAACGGGAGTTGTGTTCATGGCAGCCAAGGATGACATCAACCGCAGAATGGAATGGACAAGAAAACGCCTAGGCCAGGGAAGAAACACACAAAGCCGCCGACCAATCGGGGGTTTTGGGCAACCCCTGCAGGGGCAAGGCCCAAAAGGGCGGCGAGTGAGCGAAGCGGCGGCCAAAGGGATCCCCAGCATAGCCCACATCCACCAGGCACAGCCCTTGCGGAGGGGCGCTGTAGCGGGTGCGCATCCGGCTCCAGTCGTTGTGTTGCCAGAGGTGGACAAATTGTTGTGGGCTGATCTCGCCACGGCCCACCACCTCCAGGGATCCCACCAGCAGCCGCATCATGCGGTAGAGAAAGCCGCTGGCCTGCACCTCGATGCTGATGAGATCCCCCAGCCGCTGGCAGAGCACCTCCTGCACCTGCACCCGCGAGTGGGGCCGGTCGGATCCCCGGCGGCGAAAGGCTTCTAGGCTGTGCTCGCCCAGAAGAGAGTTGAGGGCCTCCGCCATCGGCTCCACCTGCAAAGGCCAGCGCACCTGCCAGCTAAAGAGGCGCCAGAACACATCCGGCAGCTCCCGGTTCAGGATCAAGTAGCGATAGCGGCGCCAGCGAGCCGAAAAGCGGGCATGCCAGAAATCGGGCACCTGAGCGGAAGCCAATACCACCACATCTTCCGGCAGACAGTCGTTGAGCACCCGCGCCCACTCCGTCGGCGGGATGCCAGAGGTGGTGTCGAAGTGGGCCACCTGGCCCGAGGCATGAACCCCCGTATCGGTGCGACCTGCCCCGTAGAGGGCCACCGGGTGCCCGGCCCGCAACGCAATCGCCTCCTCCAGTACCCCTTGCACGGTGCGGTGGCCCGCTTGCCGCTGCCAGCCGCGAAAGCCGCTGCCGAGGTACTGAATTTTCAGGGCAATGCGACGGCTCTGCATGGGGCCTACACCAACTCGATGACCGCCATTTCTGCCCCGTCGCCCCGTCGACGCACCGTGCGCAGGATGCGGGTGTAGCCCCCAGGCCGATCGCGGTAGCGCTCCGGCGCTTGCTCAAACAGGGAGCGCACCAGCTCCTTGTCATAGATGTAGGCCAGGGCCTGCCGCCGCGCTGCCAGAGAGCCGTCCTTGGCCAGGGTGATCATTTTCTCAGTGGTGGCGCGAATGGCTTTGGCGCGGGCTTTGGTGGTCGTGATCCGCCCTTCCCGCAGCAGGGCCGTGGTCAGCGCCCGCATCAGGGCCTTGCGCTGGTCGGCGGGCTTGTTGAGGTGAGGGGTACGACGGCGGTGACGCATAGTAGCCTCTGCCTTTTATCTTGTGTCCTGTGGAGATGTTGACCGGTTTTGCCGCAGCGAGCCGGCAAGGCTCTACGTCTTGCTCCTTTCGCGGGGCAAGGTTAGGCCTAGGCGGTTCTTCAAAGCTTGCACCACCTCTTCCGCGGATTTTTGGCCGAAGTTTTTGATCTCCAGCAAATCCTCTTCGGTATAAACCAATAGATCCGCCACCGTATTGATTTGAGCGCGCTTCAGGCAGTTGTAAGCCCGTACCGAGAGCTGCAGCTCTTCGATGGGGATCTGGTTCTTCTGGTTATCCTCAGCTTGCCGGGGCTCTGGCGGGGTGTCGAAGCTGACCTCCTGCAGCGGCGAGAACAGGCCCACCAAAATGCGAGCCGCCTGGCTGAGGGCCTCCTGGGGGGTGAGGCTGCCGTTGGTCCAAATCTCCAAAATTAGGCGATCTTTTTCCAGAGATTGTCCCACCCGCGCCGCCTCAACGGTGTAGTTGACTTTGCGCACCGGCATGAAGACGGAGTCGATCTGGAGAAAGTCGATGGCCATCGATTTGCTGTCGGAGTAATCGACGGCACGGTAGCCACGTCCGCGGCCAATCATGAACTCCATTTCCAGGATCGCCCCTTCCGCCAAGGTGGCAATGTGATGGCGGGGGTTGATCACTTCCACCTCGCTGGGCAATTGCAGCTTCTCGGCGGTCACCTCTCCCGGCCCTTGTGCCACCAAACGGCCCACCTGCGTGTCGGGAGCGTTGGAGCGCAGCACCAGCTCCTTCATGTTGAGTAGGATCTCCATCACGTCTTCCCGCACCCCCGGCACCGTGGAAAACTCGTGGGTCACCCCGGCAATGCGTACAGCGGTTACTGCCGTCCCTTCTAGGTTGGAGAGCAACACCCGCCGCAGGGCGTTGCCCACCGTGATCCCTTGACCCCGCTCCAGTGGCCCCAGGGCAAATTTGCCGTAGTGAACGCCATTGGCTTCCTGATGGGATTCGACGCACTCGGTCTGGTAGGGAGCAGCACTAGAAGCGGCTTTGCTGCCCAGATTGTGGAGGGTTCGGCTGGTCTGCATCATAGAGTAGCCCCGTCCGTCTGGCTCAACATCTGTTTGGAGAACTTAGAAGACTGGAGGCCATGCCTCACATCCTGCAGGAGGGCAAGCCTGTCGCCAGCGCTTGGCCCGCCCTGGGGATCCCTTTAGACGCGCCGCCGCTTGGGGGGACGGCAGCCGTTGTGGGGAATGGGAGTGATATCTCGAATCAGGGTGATTTCTAGACCAGTGGCCTGCAGAGCGCGAATGGCGGTTTCCCGACCGGCGCCAGGGCCACTCACCATTACCTCAATCTGGCGCATGCCGTTCTCCATGGCCTGACGCGCTGCGCTCTCTGCCGCCATTTGGGCTGCAAAGGGGGTGCCTTTCTTGGCGCCCTTGAACCCCGTAGAACCTGCGGAGGCCCAAGACACCACGTCGCCATTGGGATCCGTGATGGTGACGATGGTGTTGTTGAAGGTGGACTGAATGTAGGCCACACCGTTGGGGACATTCTTCTTGACCTTGCGTCCGCGCCGTTGCTGCCGAGCCATGACCTGTGCGTCCTTTGAACAACTTTTACATCCCGTTTTGCAGTTTGGAGAGGGTGGGAAACTCTGACCGCCGCCCCAGCCGCGCCACTACTTCTTGGCGGGAGCTTTCTTCTTGCCGGCCACCGTCTTCCTGACCCCCTTGCGGGTGCGGGCGTTGGTGCGGGTGCGCTGGCCACGCACAGGCAGGTTCAGACGATGGCGGCGGCCCCGATAGGTGCCGATGTCGATCAGCCGCTTAATGTTCATCGCCTCCTGCCGGCGCAGATCTCCCTCCACCTGGTACTCGCCTTCTACCACTGCCCTCAAGGCGGCCACCTCGGCGTCGGTAAGGTCGCGGGTGCGGGTATCGGGGTTGATGCCGGTCTTCGCCAAAATTTGGCGGGAGCGGGTCAGCCCAATGCCGTAGATGTAGGTGAGGGCGATCTCGACTCGCTTGTCGCGTGGGATGTCAACTCCCGCAATCCGTGCCATGGTCGGTGGTACCTTTCAAACAAACTTAGATAAACTTGCTCCATAGGCCAGGCCGAGGTTGGCGGCGTGGAGCTTTGGCCGGAAGACGTCGCTGTTGAGGTGAGGAACCCAGAGTCTCCTCTCGCCAAGAGAGGGGTTGCTTGATCTTCCGCGGCGGCAGCAGGGCCGTTTGGATCTGTTCCCCACCGTCGGGCGCACTCCTCCATCCGCCCCTCTACCCCTGCCGCTGCTTGTGCTTGGGGTTGGCAGGGCAAATCACCATCACCCGGCCATGGCGGCGGATGACTCGGCACTTTTCGCAGATTCGACGGACGGAGGGCCGCACCTTCATGGTTTATCCTGACGAAACCAGCGAATATCCATTCTAAGGTCGCCGCGGCAGACTGTCAAAAATTGTTTGGGTTTTCTGACGTGAATCCAATAGGGAAGGGCGAGCAGGTTGGCTATGCTGGTTGGGCGCAGAAGCAGAGCAGGCGCGGTTGAGGAGCGAAGAAGGCGATGCGCTGGCAATGGCTGGTTGTGCTGATGAGCGGCGTGCTGGGCTTGGGATCCCCCGTGTTGGGGCAAGGGATCCCTTCGCCGGAAACAGGCTCTCCCGCTTCTGGGGGGAACCTCTCGGCGGACGGGAATGAACTGAGGACAGAGGGGGATTGGCTGTTGCCCTTGCCCAGCTCTGCCGATTGCCTCGATGCGGTGCCGGAGCGGGGCTGGCTGGCGGTGGGACTGTTGGAAGCGCAGGCAGTGGCGCTGCTGGATGGGGCGAGCGGGGATCCCTTGTGGCAGGTGGCGGTGGGGTTTGCCCCCGGCGTGGTGCGGGTGGATGCGGCACGGCAGGTGGTCTATGCCGCCGGCCCCCATGCTCCTGGGGTGGTGGCCCTCGATCTGCTCACCGGAGAGCTGCTGCAGGCCTACGGGCTGCCGGCGGGGGTTCTGGACATGGCTGTGGATGCGGCCAGGGGGCGGGTTTTCGCCTCCCTGCCCGCCGCCCAAAGCTTGGCGGTGATTCCCGCTCCGAACCGCCAACGGCATGGATCGGAGCCGCCGCAGGCCCGCAACTTGCCGCTGCCGGGGCCACCTTTGGCTTTGGCCTATGCCCCAGAGCGGGGATCCCTGTTTGTCGGCCTGGCTGGGGAGGATCCCCTCAGCCTGCTGGTGGTCAACCCCGACAATGGAGAGCTGCTGGCCCGCTGGCGCGGCGGCAACACGCCGGAAGCCATGGTCCTAGATGCGCAACGGCAGCGCCTGGTGGTGCTCAACTCGGGCAGCCAAGATCTGACGGTGCTGGATCTGGATCGCAGCGGCGAGGCTCTGCAGCGGATTGGCTTGGATTGGCGACCGACGCGGCTGGCCCTTTCTCCCGATGGCCGCTGGGCCTACGTGACCTCCCGCAACAGCGACCGCCTGCAAATCGTGGATCTGGAGGTGGGGCGATTGGCCGCCTCGCTGCGGCTGGAGGGGCAGCCAACGGGTTTGGTGAGGCTGGGCGATCGGGATCTGTGGGTGGTGGCGGCAGGGATCCCGGCTTTGCGGCGTCTGGTGGATATTGAGGCTCAAGTTGGCGAGCGCGAGACCGAGGCCCAGATCCCCTCTTCAGGCAACCGCGGGGTGGTGACGGGGCGGGTGCTGGACATTGCCGGCCAACCCGTCCAGACGGGGGTTTTGCGCCTGGCCGCCACCTCTACCCAACCCCAGCAGACGGTTCGCATCGCCGCCGACGGCACCTATGTCCTGCCGGAACTGCCGGCGGGGCTGTACCTGGTGGATGTGGAGGTGCCGGGGTTTCCGCCCACCAGCACCCAGGTGGAGGTGCGGGCCGGTTTTGTATCCAGCCAAGATATTCGCCTGCCGCCGGGGCAGCCGGCCCGCCAGCCGGAGGGCATTGGCCTGTTGCCGGATGAGCCGGTTTACTCGGATGAGCTGGCCCGCCACCTCAGCCTGGCCCTGAAGGAGTTACAGCCGCAGCGACCCGTGATCCTCCTCAAGGGGCCACTGGGGCCGGATCCCCGCTTTGAGCCGCTTTTGCCCCTCGTCCAGGATCTGACACTCTTGGATCGGGATGAGCGCTACACCGCCGACTTGGCCAAGCTGAAGGCCGTTGGCGATGCCCTGGGCTTGCGCTACATCCTCTTGACTCACCTGCAGATCTCGCGGGATTACAACCGCCAGGGCAGCCCGCTGCTGAATACGGCCTTGCGCTTTCTGGCGCCGACGGTGCCGGTGGAAATTCCCAATTTCACCCCCAACCAGTTGCGCAGCCGCGGGGTGGTGGTGGTGGTGGACTTGCAGCGGGATCGACCGGGGGATCGGGCTCGCTACTACGAGGCCTATGGCCGGGACGACGTGGGCGGGGATCCGCTGTTTGAAGATGCGGCGGCGGGCCTGTTTCGGCTGCAGGTGCGCAACATGGTGCCCGTCTTTATCCAACAATGGCAGGCCAACAATCCCTTTGCGGGGTGAGGATCCCTGCAGCAGGATTTTGTCTCTCCAGAACCCACTGCGATTAGGGGATGTCGCCATGCCTTTCTTCTTCCTCACTTCGCTGCGGCGCAGGGTCCGCTTGGGCAGTCTGGCTCTCTGGTGCTGGCTGGCACTGACTCCAGGAGCGCTGGCCCAGGCGCCGGCCACCCCCCTTCCCCGTTTCACGCCGCTGTTTCCTTCTCATAACAGAGATCAAGCGGGATCCCAGGCGCGGCTGGTGGGCCAGGTGAGCAACAGCCTGGGTCAGCCGGTGGCCGGGGCGCAGGTGCAGTTGGAGGGCTTGGAGAACCTCGATCAGCCGATCCAAACGGACGAGCAGGGGGCGTTTGAGCTCAACCAGGCTCCTGCCGGACGTTGGATGTTGACCGTATGGCACCCCGACTACGAAATAGTGCAACAGGAGATCCTGCTGAAGGCGGGCCTGACCACCCCTGTAGATGTGGTTTTGCAGGTGCCCATCCGGCCCCAACCCCGGCGTCGCCTCGGCGTTTTGGGAGTGGGAGGACTGGAGCACACCCAGCTTTTAGGCCAGCGCCTGGCCATGGAGGCAGTGCGCCTGGGCCTGATCCCCAATAGCGAGAAGGTGGTGCCCCTGGACAACCGCCGCCTGCAGCCGATTCTGCGCCAGGTGGGCTGGCCGATCTACGAGCTGTTTGAGTGGGATCGCCGCAAGCCGGAAGCGGTAGGCCAGTTTTTCGATTACCTAGGCCTGGAGGCCATCGTCATCGCCCGCGTCGATGTCCTCACCCGCCCGGCCTCGCCCACGGAGGTGAGCCTGCGCTCCCGCAGCCGCCTAGAGCTGTGGCGGTTTGACGAGCAGGGCAACCTCGTGGCGGAGGTATTGGCGGAGGCCAGCCGCGACCAGGTGGAGCGGGGCAACCTCAACGCCGCTGAGCTGGCGCAGCTCTACCAAATCCAGGTCACCCAAATCGCCGCCGAAATCGGATCCCGCTGGCAAGCCAATCACCCCCTGGCCTCCTACCTAGAACTGGCCCCAGGCGAGGCCCCACCCCCGCCCTCGCGCCTGGATACAGCGGTGGAGCTGGTCATCCCCACCCCTACACCCACTCCCTAGAGCTCGCCCCCTCCCGTAGCCCCAGAAGTGGGGGTTCCAAGCAGCCGCTGTCAGCCCTATGCCCCGCAAAGTCGGAGCAAATGGCTGTTCTCGAGATCCTCCAGCTCTTCTAGGGAAGTCCAAAGAAGGGGAGCAGGGGCTAAAGTAACACTGGGGATCCTCGCCGTTTGTTGTTGGCTGCTGCCCATGAGTTCCGAACCCAACCCTCTTGCCGAAGATCGAGATCTAGGCCCGGAAGGAGATGAGCTGTCGCCAGCGTCTTCCGAGGGCGTTGGTGGAGTGGGATCCGGCGATCCTCCCGCTGCAGCAGAGCTCGCCACTTCCTCGTCCGCTTCTGCCTTGGTCGGGATTTGGCCGGAGGGATCCCGCCGCTGGCTGCTGGGGGGAGCGCTCGCCATCTTTCTGGTGGGCCTGGGGCTGCGCCTGTGGCGACTGGCCGAGTTGCCGGCGCCGGTGTTCGACGAGGTGTACTTTCCCAAGTTCGCCCAGAACTATCTCGACGGCGAGCCCCTCTACGACGTGCATCCGCCGCTGGGGAAGTACTTCATCGCCCTCAGTATCCAGCTTTTTGGCCGCAACGAGTGGGGCTTTCGCCTGGCCACCGCCTTGTGCGGATCCCTGATCCCGCTCTTGCTGACCGGCTTGGCCTACCGCCTCACCTATCACGTGGGCTTTGCCCTGTTGAGTGGGGCCCTGCTGCTCACGGACGGGGTGTTTCTGGTGGAGTCCCGCTTTGGCCTGATTAACGTGTACCTGGTGGCTTTTGGCCTGGCGGCCACCATTCTGCTGCTAAGCGGGCTGGAACGCCGCGGTTGGCAACGGGCCGTTCACCTGACCGGCTCGGGGATCCTCCTGGGGGCGGCGGCTTCCGTGAAGTGGAACGGCCTCTGGTTTGCCTTCATGTTTGCCCTGTTGGGGATCCTTGTTTGGGCGGTGGTCTGGCTGCGCCCGCAGTGGATCCCGCGTCTGGGCATTTTGATCCAAATCCGCCACCTGCGCTGGTGGCACTATGCCTTTTGCTTTGTCCTTGCGCCGCTGGCTTTCTACGCCATCCAGTGGATCCCCCACCTGCAGCTCAACCCGCAGCAGGGGCTAGCCCTGGGTTGGAGCTGGACTGGGATCCAGAATTACTTTCGCTCTCTAGTGCTCATCAATCAGGCGGTTTACAGCGGGCACCTGCATGCCGATCTCGTGGTGGACGAAAACACCCCCGTTCACCCCTACTGCTCCACCAGTTTGCGATCCCTGGTGGCCTGGTTCCCGGCGCTGCGCCCTTGGCTGACCACCCCCTTGGCCTCGGCAGGAGCCTGGTCTTGGCCGATTATGGGCCGCCCGGTGGGCTACTACTTCGCCGCGCAGGGCGACCTGTGGCGAGTGGTCCACGGCCTGGGCAATCCCTGGCTGTGGTGGCTGGGGACGGGATCCATCCTGGTGCTGGTCTGGCGGGGGATCCGCCGCTTCCATGGCGTGGAAGCCTTTATCTTAATTGGCTATGCGGCCAACTACCTGCCCTGGTTTATCGTCAGCCGCTGCGTTTTCATCTACCACTACATGAGCGCTCTGGCATTTAGCACCCTGGCCCTGGCCTGGCTGGTGCTGCTGGGCTGGCAGAGCTATCGCCGCTTCTGGCGCGGGGCGAGCATCACGGCAGTAGCCTTGGTTTTGGCGTCTTTTCTCTTCTTTTTCCCTGTTTGGTTTGGCCTTCCCCTCAGCCCCGGCGGATTTTATGCCCGCATGTGGTTCCGACCCACCCCTGTGCCCCTATTCTGCTTCAGTCCCCAAGCCTGCGAGCGGGCCCCCCTGCGCCTGCCGCCCATTCCCGGCTTGAACTGGATTTGAGGAGGGCATGGTAAGCTTTGTGCAGTTTGTTTCAGGAGTAGCTGCGCTTCGTTGCCCAAAGGCGGGGTGCGGTTTGTCAAGCGCTTGTGGTGGAGGTAGTGGAAACCTATGGCTCGATCCTGCCCGCGTCCTGCCAACTCTCCCCGCCGTTACCCCGGGCAGCCGGTGCCTGTGGGCGTCATTGGAGTCGGCAACATGGGCCAGCACCACGCCCGCGTCTTCAGCTTGATGAAGGATGTGCAGGTCGTAGGGGTAGCCGATATCAATGTGGAGCGGGGTTTGGATGTGGCCAGCCGCCACCGCGTTCACTTCTACGAGGATTACCGCGACCTGCTGCCCCACGTAGCGGCAGTAGCCATCGCCGTGCCGACGGTTTTGCACCACGAGGTGGGCATCGCCTGCCTGGAGGCGGGGGTCCATGTGCTGATCGAAAAGCCCATTGCCGCCAGCATCGCTGAGGCAGAATCCCTGGTGAACCGCGCTGCCGATTGCAATTGCATTTTGCAGGTGGGGCACATCGAGCGTTTCAGCCCCGTTTTTCAAAAGCTGGGCCAAGTTTTGCAAAGCGAAGAGCCGCTGGCCTTCGAGGCCCACCGCCTCAGCCCTTACTCTGACCGGGCCAGCGACGTGTCGGTGGTGTTCGACCTGATGATCCACGACATCGACCTGTTGCTGGAGCTGATCCCCTCCCCAGTAACCCAAATTACCGCCAGCGGCAACCGCGCCTCCAAGCTGGGCTACCTGGACTACGTCACTGCCACCCTCACCTTTGCCAACGGTGCCATCGCCACCCTCACGGCCAGCAAGGTTACCCATCGCAAGGTGCGCAAAATTGCCGTCCACTGCAAAAATGCCCTGGTGGAAGCCGATTTTTTGCACAACGAGATCTCCATCTATCGCCAGGGATCCAGCAGCAGCGACTACGGCCAGGTGTCCTACCAGCGGGACTGCCTCATCGAGAAGGTTCACATCGAACCCATTGACAAGCTCCACGCCGAGCTGGAGCACTTTATCAACTGTGTGCGGGGGGGCAGCCAGCCGTCGGTGGGCGGGGAGCAGGCCCTGAAGGCCTTGAAGTTGGCTTCCGAGGTGGAGCGGATCGCCTTAGATGGATGCGCCTGGAGGGAGGCCAAACCCTGCCGCAGCTTTTTGTCTTAGCTTTGCCGCCGGCCTCCAGGCGGGGGCAGGTGGTATCTTCTGCCAGCCGGTCATGGGTGGGGAGGGCGAGGAGGGCAGAGGCTTTGTGGAGAGGCAAGGTCGGGCAATCGTGGTAGAAGAGGGGTTAGCCTTAGCAATCGGCGGCCTGGCGGCAGGGATCCTGGCCGGTTTTTTGGGCATTGGCGGCGGGACGATCTTGGTGCCCTTGCAGGTGAGCTTGGGGATCCCGCCGCTGCAGGCGGTGGCCACCAGCAACTTTTCCATTCTCCTCACCTCCTTGGCCGGCAGCATCCAAAACTGGCGCATGGGGATGCTGGATCCCAAACGGGTAATTTTGCTGGGGATCCCGGCTCTGTTTACGGCGCAGGTTGGGGCGATCCTCGCCAGTCGCCTGCCCGGCTATCTGCTACTAGCGGCCTTTGGGGTGCTGTTGCTGGCGAACATTTACCTGGTGGAGCTGCGCAAAACCGTGGTCGCCCACGCCCAAGCGTTGGAGAGGCCAGGGGTTGTTGCCGGGGGGACGGACGACGCTGGAGAACTCCGCGACCGCCCTGCTGCCGAGGGGCAGATGCCGCGGTGGCTGGCCCGCACCCTCACCGGTGGCGCTGCCGGCTTGTTGGCGGGGCTTTTCGGCATCGGCGGTGGCGTCATCCTGGTGCCCCTGCAGATCCTGCTGTTGCGAGAAACCCTCAAGGTGGCCATCCAAACCAGCTTGGGGGCAATTGTTCTCACGGCAACTGCTGCTACCCTCAGCCATGCGGGCCTGGGCAACTGGATGGCGAACGCGCTCGGCTTTGGAGATGGCACCATCCGCCAGAATGTGCTCTGGATCCCGGGCCTGATCCTGGGTGCAGGTGGGTTGGTCGGCGTCCAGATCAGCACCCGCACCCTGCCCAAGCTGCCGGATGAGATCGTCGGCCTGCTTTTTCGAACCTTTCTCGCCGGGCTTTCCCTCTACGTTTTTTGGCAAGCCTGGCAGGACTACCAAGCCCTGGACAACCAGTAGCAATTCCCAACTTCGACGCCTCACCCTCCCCTATTCTTTTAGCGTATCTGGGTCTAGGAGGGGAGGGAAAGGCTTCGGGATCCCCGCAGATAGCAAGTCGGGCCTGGCCGGCCTGTCCTATTCTGAGTTGCAAGGACGACGCTCGCTCGGCTTGCTGAGGTCGTGGACGGGGTAGCTGCCGAAAAGCTTCAGGGTTTCTGCGATCGCTTCCAGGGCAGCGATTACCTCTGCATCCAGATAGGGTTGGCCGACCGGATTCTCCAGATCGACAAAAAAGACATAGGTCCCCGCCGATTTCTTGGTGGGGCGCGACTCAATGCGCGACATATTGAGGCCCCGCTCTGCAAAGACTTGCAGCGGCTTTAGCAGCGCCCCTGGCACATTGTGGGGCAGGCTGAAGGCCAGGGAAGTGTGGGATCCCCCCGGTGAAGATCCGCAGCGGCCCACCACCCAAAAGCGAGTGGAATTGTCCGGGTGGTCGTTGATTGGGCAGGCCAAGACCGGCAGTTGGTAAAGCTCTGCAGCCCGCTCTGAGGCAATGACAGCAGCTTTGGGCTGGCTTTGCAGCCGCTCCAGTTCTTCGGTGGTGGAGCGGGTTGGGATCAAGGTGGCCTGCGGCAGGTGGGATCCCAGCCAAGCCTGACATTGGGCCAAGGCTTGCGGATGGGAATAGACCTGCTCGATCTGCTCCAGCCGGGAGGCGCAGCCGATGAGGGCATGGCGGATGGGCAGGATCAGCGCCTGGCGAATGCTCAGCCCCTCCAGTTGCCAGAGGGCATCCAAGGTCATCGAGACCCCGCCCTCAACGGAGTTCTCCACCGGCACCACCGCCCATTCTTGCTCGCCCGCAGCCACGGCTGCCAAGCAGGCGCTAATGGTGGGGTAGGGCACCAGAGGATGGGACCCCTGGCTATGGAGATGGGGCTGCTCGGGACAGGCGAGCAGAGCGGCCAACTCCGTGTAGGTTCCAACAGGGCCGAGGAAGGCTACCGGCGCAGAGGAGACGATTAAAGCCATTCTTTAGTTTTGTTTGCGAGTGTCGCTAGGAGCCAGCTCTAACTCTACTGCCTCGACGTTGCGCTGCAGCGGGCAATCAGGCTCTGGGCAACGGGGATTTGCCGCCACTATCTCCATAGCCTTCCCCACCTCCCGCCGAATCAGGCTCTGCAACTCTTGATCTGCTTGGATGGCTTCCAGGGTGTATATGGAGCCTTCAAAACTGGTGGTGTAGCGGGGCTGGAGGTTGTTGAGGGCCAAGGCGGCGGCATCGTGACAGAATCTCTCACAGGAGCAGTAGCGCTGCTGGCTTTCCAGGAGCAGCAGCTCGTTCACCATCTCCAGAACAGCCCGCTCCATCTGATTTTCCAACCTCTTCAGAGGTTTGCGTGCCTCCATGGCTGCCTCCCGATGTCACTGATCCCGCCGCCAGTCCTCATTTTCCAAAAACAGGACGGTTCTCGGCTTACTTCTGAGGCTGCTATATCCTTCACTACTTGACAAGTCAGGAAAAGCTACCCTACGTAAACTACCCGACTCCGACCGCCCCCCAACCCCCTGTATACGGGGGGCAGGGGGGCGGGGGGATATAGGGGGCTCCTGCGGTTTCTAGCTCAACAGGAAGAGAAGTGACCGCAAACCCCCAGGCGCCGACGCGGCCAGCTACAATTTCACCCCAACTCCTCTGCTGGCGGGAGTCAGTTCTCACTTGCTAGCCCCTCTACCAGAATTGAGGGGGGAGGTAGGGATCCGAACCCACGCTTAAAACCTCGCCTGCATTTGCTGCTACCATAAACCGCCCAACAAAAACGTGCCATAGCGTCAACGTCAGCTAGCTTCCCCGAGCACGTTGACCAGCACTCTCGGCAGGCGGGCAGAAAGTCCGCACAGCAGTTCATAGGAAATGGTGCCCAACTGATCCGCCCAATCCTGGATTGAGAAACCCGCACTCGCCAGATGGGGGCCCAGCAGCTCCACCACATCACCCACCTGAATATCCGGCCTCTCGGTGACATCCCACATGCACTGATCCATCGTGATCGTGCCCACCTGCTGGATCAGGCTGCCGCGCACCCACCCCCGCAGCCAGCCGGAAAGCCGCCGTGGGATCCCGTCGGCATAGCCGATGGCCAGTGTGGCAATGCGACTGGGGCGAGAAGTGACGTAGCGATGGCCATAGCTGACGCCGGTGTGGGCGGGTACGGTTTGGATGTGGGTCAACCGCGCTTTGAGGCGCAGGATCGGCCGCAACCCCGGCACCTGCAGGTGCGGGGCAGGAGACAAGCCGTAGAGGGCCAGCCCCAACCGCACGCGGGGATAGTGGAGATGGGTTAGGGCGCCGGCGGAGTTATCCAGATGCAGGGGGGGCAGGGGATCCCCGGCCTGGCGGATCTGCTCCACCACCTGGGCGAAGCGGGCCTCTTGCTGGGCCATCACCGGAGAATCGGGCTCATCTGCCGTTGCGAAGTGGGAAAACAGGCTACAGCCTTCCAGCTCGGGGATCCGGCAGATCTGCCCCCACACGGCGGCGGCCTCTTGCCAGGGAATCCCCAGGCGGGTCATGCCCGTATCGACGTTGACGTGGACAGGAACAGGCCGCCCGGCCCAACGGGCCACCTGGCGCATCACGGGGATCTGCTCGGCCCGGGTGAGGCTGACCTCCAGCCGCGCAGCCATGGCCTGCTGCAGCTCGGCCCAGGTATTCAAAGCCCCCAACACCAAAATCGGGGCCTGGAGGCCGGCCTGCCGCAGCTCGATCCCTTCTGCCAGGGTGGCCACACACAACCCCTTGGCACCGGCAGCGAGGGCTATGGGAGCCACCAAGCGAGCTCCATGGCCGTAGGCATTGGCCTTGACCACTGCCCAGATCTCAGTGTCTGGCGACAGGCGCGCCTGCAACAGACGCAGATTTTCTCGCAATTGGGCTGCGTCAATTTCCACCCATGCCCGGCTGGTCAGCAGCTCCAGCTCTGGGTTGAAATCCGGCCAGAACCCCGTCTCGCCGACGGGATCCGCTCCCTGGGATCCCTGGCTCTGGGTCCACGAGGCGGACGCCGTGGCCAGGGGGCTATGCCCTGCCGTCGCCAGCGCAGAAGCGTCGTCCGGCGTGTGATCCACAGCTTCACCCCTCACACCAAGCCTATGATCACTGTCAGGTTTAGCGCAAAGTCCACCCGGGCGCCATCCACAGCAGCGGCACTTCCGGGATCCCGGCCACCTCGTGGCTCCCCAACAGTCGAGCGGGCCAGAGATTTTGCCCTTGCGGAGGCAGTCCTTGGCTCAATAGTCGCTGCAGGGCGCGTTGGAAGGGATCTCTCGCCGTTGCTGGCGACAAAGAGGGATCCCCGGTCATGCGCCGCAGATCTTCCACGGCTTCGGCATATCCTCCCAGGGCATCTACCAGGCCCAACTCCACAGCCTGCGCCCCGGTGAAGATGCGCCCATCGGCCAACTGGCGCACCCGCGCCTCATCCAAGCTTTGCCGTCGGGCGATCATCTCCGCATCCAGCACCTTTTCTGCCCCTTTGTCCGGCAAGCGCTGGCGTCCGCGGGCCACATCGCGAACGAACTGGTCGAGGGTATCCTCCACCAACTCTTGCAGCAGACGTTGCTCTTGGGGGGTGGCAGCCCGGAAAGGGGAAAGAATGTCTTTGTACTCGCCGGTTTTGAAGGTCTGCGGCTCTATGCCGTAGTTGTCGAGCAGTTTGCCAAAGTTGAGGCCGCTGATGATCACCCCTATGCTGCCGGTCAGGGTGCCCGGGTTGGCGTAGATCTTGTCGGCAGCACTGGCTACATAGTAGCCGCCGCTGGCGGCAACGTCTTCCATGACGGCAATCACCGGCTTGCCGGCTTCCCGCAGAGCCGTGACGGCGCGGTAGAGCTCCTGGCTGGATCCCACAGCCCCGCCCGGGCTGTTGATGCGCAGCAATACAGCCTTGACGGCGCGATCCTCGACAGCTTCCCGCAACTGATCTAAGGGAGAGGTGGGCAAACCTACCAAAGTCGAGCCCCGTGGCCCTCCTATCGTTCCCTCGATGGTAACCACCTCAATGCGATTCGCCCCTCGAGGGGCCTCTAGCCCGACGCCACCCCGAACCGACTCTGCGGCAGGTCGTGTGCCGCCAATAACAGCCGCAATCAGGCAGACCACCAGCAAGGAAGCGGCCAAAAGGCGGTTAAGCTGAGATCCCTGTGTCACAAGCCCCCCAATGTCGCTGACTCCGTTCTATCACCCGGCAAGCTCCTGCAACAGAGGGCAGGAGCCAGGTGGATCCAATCTCCACTTTTGCAAGTGGACGCTCCAACCCAACTCTTGACAAGGATCTCCCGTCTATTTAGGATAGATTCCCGTACTTTTCACCGCCAAAGCAGCTTCTACAGGCTAAAATTGTAGTCTGGAGCGGGCATAAATCAATTCCCCAGGCTCTTGCCGGAAGGCTGCATCTTGGGGCTTTAGCTCAGTTGGTAGAGCACTTCAATGGCATTGAAGGGGTCAGCGGTTCGAGTCCGCTAAGCTCCATTGGCCTGATAGCATCCGAGGCCCAGCAAATGGTCACTCCTTCCCTCCGACCGGAGGAGACGGCTTCGGCCATGGGATCCCCGCCTTGCGGGAGGTATCTGAGCCGCCGTGAGGCAACCCGGCCATGGTCGCCCCCCTTTCCCCGTATACGGGGGGAAGGGGGTACGGAGCGGGGCTCCTGCGGCTTCTAGCTGACGCTGCCTCAATCCCTTGCAGATCTGCGCCGATCCCTGGGCGAAGGGCCCCTGCCATTGGACAAAGATGCTCTAAAACGCCGCCGAATTATAGGGTGCAACTAAATAAAAAATGGTGCAAACTATTGGTGGTGGCAGGCTGGAGGGATCCCGGCCAGCGATAGTGTGTACTGCGGGTGAAGCAAGGGGGGCAATCGTAGCAAGCTCTCAAGGCAACCCCAGGCCGCAGCTGACCTCTGGGGGGAAGGGAGACGTCTTCTGGCGAAAAAACGGCCAAACAGAGGTTCCGCTGCCAGCTCAACTCCCTGATGAGGAGCCCCCAAGACAAGAAGGGCGGCCAACAGGCCTCGGAATCGGAAAGAAACCTTACAAGATCCCTCCCCTGGCTTGAACCCACCGGAAAACTTCTCTATACTGCAGGGAACTTTATCCTGTACCTCCCCTTCTTCATCTTCGCTTTAACCTATGCGTGCTCCCTCCTCAGGCGACTCGGATCCCACCTTTCCCGAAGCTCAAGCCGGCCAGTCGGCCAAGGACTCCGTCCCGCTTACGCGAACGGAATCGGATCCCAATCCAGAGCGGCATTCGGCCCTGAGGCAGCGGCAGCAGTTGGAGGCTCGGCTACTCGAAGCCGAAGCGGAGCTGCAGGAGCGGCGTGCCCTTCAGGAAAAGCTACAAGCTGAAGTAGAGGCGCTGCACAGTCAACTGGCCGAGAGGGAACTGCAGTCTCGCAAGCAGCAACAGCAGATAGAGCTCTTGCAATTGAAAGCCCAAACGCCTGCAGACGCTGCTTGGGAAGCCGAATGCCGAGCCCTGCGCCAGAAGGTGGCCGAGCAAGAAAAGGCGCTGCAGGAGCGGGAACATGCCCTGCGCCAGTTGCAACAGACTTTGGCAGAGCAAAAAGTTCAGCTCTCGGAGCAGGAAGCTCAGCTGGCGGCGCGGCAACGCCTCAACGAGCGGCAGCGCCAAGATATCGAAGCCCTACAGGAGCAGATCGAGCAGCTACGGCTGGCCCATGCTCAGGAGCGCCGTCAGTGGGAACACCGTCAGCAGGAGCTACAGGCTTCTCTGGTGGAAGCTCAAGACCTGGCGGAAAAACGGGTGGAGATGTTGCAGCGTTTCAAGGCAGAGCTTTCGTTGGCCCGCACCCAAATTGCAGAAACTCAGGCGGAGCTGAACAGCCTGCGGGCTCTGTACAACGACCAACGGGCAGCCTGGCAAGAACAGCGGGAACATCTCGAGGCGCGTCTGGCGGGCTATGCCGAGACAGAGGCGGAAGCGGAGCAGCGCTGGCAGGAACAACGGCAGGAATTGGAAGCGGCGCTGGCCGATGCCCAGGCGCAACTGGCCGCTTTGCAAGCTCAGCAAGAGCAATGGCGTCAGGACTCCCGGGAGCAGCAACAGCAGTGGCAAGCCCAGGTCGAAGCGCTGCAAGCTGCCCTCGCCCAAGCGCAGGCGGAAATTGCCCATTGGCAGCAGGAGCACCGCCGTCTGGAGGAACGGTACGCCCAGGCCCAGCAGCGCCTCGGCGATCTGGAGCAGCGGCTCCAAGCAGCTCTGGCCCAGCTTGCCGACCAACCCACCTGGCAATCGCAATTGCGCTCTGCCCAGATCGCCGTCACCCATCTGCAGGAGCAAACAGAGGCCTTGGAGGGGCAGGTGAGGGCCCTGCAGGCGGAACGCGCCGCCCTCGCCGAAGAAAACCGCTCCCTGAGAGAGAAGTACGAGCAGCAGCAGATGCACCTGCTCAGCCTGAAGACGGCTTTGGAGCGCAAGGGAATAGACATCCCGCCTCGCGCTGGTGCAGCGGCTCCCAATGCTGCCGACACGCCAACACGGTCTGAGTCTCTCGCTTCGCTCCAGGCCGCCAAGCCCAAGTCTGCCCTATGGACTCCGTCCCGCTTACGCGAACAGTCCCGGCCTTTGCTGGCTCGCCCTGATAAGCGGGCAGTGGATCTGCCGCGGTTCTTGCCCCGACCGTGAGGGATCCGGTGGCGCAGCCTGCTCCTCCCCGCTGGCTGGAGGTGTGGGTGGATCATCCCCACTTGGGGGGCTGCTTCACCTACCGCGTGCCAGAGGGATGGGAGCCAGAAGCGGGCGATCTCCTCAGCGTTCCCTTTGGCCAACAGGTGGCGGGGGCGGTGGCTCTGGGCTGGCGCTCGGAGTTGCCGACAGGAGTAGATCCCCAGTCGGTGCGAGAGATTGAAGCGGTGGTGGCCAAAGGGATCCTGCCCAAGGATTTCTGGCCTCTGCTGCAGCGGGTAGCCAACTACTACCTCACCCCCCTAGCCCAGGTGGTGCGCACCGTTTTGCCGCCGGGCTTGCTGAGCCGCTCCCAGCGGCGGATCCGCCTGGTTGGATCCCCGCCAGGGGAATGTTCGCCGGCTGCCCAGGCTTTGCTGCGGCTGCTGCGGGAGAAGGGAGGGGAGCTGTCTTGGCGTTACCTCCAGCAGCAGGTGCCTGGCGCCGAGGTCGCTCTGCGGGAGCTGCAGCGGCGGGGTTGGGTGGAAAGCTTCTGGCAGGAGCAGCAGGGGGGCAGGGTGAAAACCCAACAGGCGGCCACCTTGGTGGAGGACTTGCTGGAGGGGCTGAGCTTGCCCCAGCAGAAAGCGCTGCAGATCCTCAAGCAAAAGGGGGGGGAGCTGCTGCTGGTCGAGTGGGAGCGCCTGGCGGGGGTGAGCCGGTCAGTGCTGCAGAGCCTAGCCCGCAAAGGCCGGGTGCACCTCTACGAGCGACCCTTGCTGCGGCTGGGAGAGGCCGAGCGGCCTGTGGAGAAAGATTTGCCCAAGCCTCTGACGCCAGCCCAGGCCGAGGCAGTGGCGGCCATCCAGCAAGCCCTGGGGCGAAACCAACGCTTTCTGCTGCATGGGGTCACCGGCTCCGGCAAGACAGAGGTGTACCTGCAAGTCATTGCCCAGGTGCTGCAGCAGGGGCGGTCAGCCTTGGTGCTGGTGCCGGAGATCGGCCTTACCCCGCAACTGACGGATCGCTTTCGGGCGCGGCTGGGATCCCGCGTGTGGACCTACCACAGCGGCCTCTCAGCCGGCGAGCGCTACGACCTCTGGCGGCAGATGTTGGTTGCTGTCCCCCAGGTGGTGATCGGCACCCGCTCGGCGGTGTTTGCCCCCTTGGCCAACCTGGGTCTCATCGTTCTGGACGAGGAGCACGACGACAGCTTCAAGCAGGATCAGCCCCAGCCCTGCTACCACGCCCGTCAGGTGGCGGAGTGGCGGGCTGAGCTAGCCAACTGTCCCCTAGTTCTGGGCAGCGCCACACCGGCAGTGGAAACCTATGCGGTCCACCTGCAGGATCCGCAGCGCTGGGTTCGTCTCCCTTTGCCGCAGCGCATCCCCCAGGCGGGGATCCCGGCCACCCTGCCCCGGCTGGAGCTGGTGGACATGCGCCAGGAGCTGCAGGCGGGCAACCGCAGCATTCTCAGCCGCCGCCTGCATCAAGCTTTGCACGAGACTTTGAAGAGGGGGGAACAGGCCATCCTCTTTGTCCCCCGGCGGGGGCACAGTACCTTTGTCTTGTGCCGCAGTTGCGGCTTTGTCCTCACCTGCGCCCACTGCGACGTCTCCCTTACCTTTCACCTGGAGGGCGGGCAGGAGCTGCGCTGCCACTACTGCGGCGCCCGCCAACCCCACCCCCAGCACTGTCCTGCCTGCGGCTCGCCCTACCTCAAGCACTTCGGCACCGGCACCCAGAAGGTGGTGGAGGTGCTGCAGCAGCACTGGCCGCAGGTGGCGATTTTGCGCTACGACAGCGACGCCACCCGCCGTAAGGGATCCCACCGGGATTTGCTGGAGCAGTTTCGCAGCGGCAAGGCCCAGGTGCTGGTGGGCACCCAGATGCTCACCAAAGGGCTGGACATCCCCCAGGTGACGCTGGTGGGGGTGGTAGCCGCCGACGGGCTGCTGCACCAGCCTGACTACCGCGCTGGCGAGCGCACCTTTCAACTGCTGACCCAGGTGGCGGGCCGGGCAGGCCGCGGATCCTTGCCAGGCCAGGCCATTATCCAGACCTATTTGCCAGAGCACCCCATCTTGCAAGCGGTGCTGGCCCACAACTACGAGGGCTTTGTCCAGGCCGAGCTGCGCCAACGCCAAGAGGGGGGCTACCCTCCCTACCGGGCGTTGATTTTAATTCGCCTGAGCAGCAGCCGCCTGGAGGCGTTAGAGCGCTACTGCAGCCGCCTAGCTGAGGGCCTGCAAGGGATCCCGGCGGAGGTGTTGGGGCCAGGACCGGCCCGAGTGGAGCGGGTTGCCGGCCGCTACCGCTGGCAGATCCTCCTCAAACAGCTTCCCGATCAGCCCTGGGATCGCGCCCAGATCGATACCCACCTGCGCCGCGCCCTTGGACATATTCCCCAGGGGATTCGCGTCAGCCTCGATGTGGATCCGCTGCGGATCCTCTAGGGGCGGCAGTTTTGCCGCAGCTTGGCGTTGGATGGCCCCAACCTGTTTTATAGTCGTTTAAGCTTCGTTTAAGCTCAGGGATCCCCCACGGGCTCAAAGGCCGGCGCTAGGCGGGATCCCGTCAAGCTGCCAGCGTCAATCCTGGGAGGAGAAGGATTTGTGGCCTATCGTGTAACGTTGATCCCCGGCGATGGCATTGGCCCGGAAGTAACCAGGGCAATGACCACAGTCCTGGAGGCCACCGGGGTGGACTTGGAGTGGATCCGAGTAGAAGCAGGGGTAGAGGTGATTGAGAAATACGGCACGCCTTTGCCACCGCAGGTGTTGGAGTCCATCCGGGAAACCAGAGTGGCCATCAAAGGGCCCATCGGCACCCCTGTAGGCACGGGCTTTCGCTCAGTCAATGTAGCCATCCGCAAAGAGCTGGATCTCTACGCCAACCTGCGCCCGGCCAAGTCCCTCCCCGGCATCAAAAGCCCCTTTCAAGACATTGACCTGGTGGTGGTGCGGGAAAACACCGAGGATCTCTACGCCGGGATCGAGTTCGAGCGAAGCACCCCCGAAGCAGCCCACGCTCGCGAAGAGATGATGCGTCTTTCTGGCAAGTTCATCCGCGAGGGATCTGCCATTGGCATCAAACCCATTTCGGAGTTTGGCAGCCGTCGCATTGTCAAGTTTGCCTTCGAATACGCCCGCCAGAATGGCCGCAAAAAGGTAACGGCCGTTCACAAAGCCAACATCATGAAGTTTACCGACGGCCTGTTTTTGCAGGTGGCACGGGAGGTGGCCCAGGAGTACCCCGACATCGAGTTTGAAGATCTCATTGTCGACAACATGTGCCTGCAACTGATGCAAAAGCCCCAGCTCTACGATGTGCTGGTGCTCACCAATCTTTATGGGGATATTATCTCCGACCTGTGCGCCGGGATGATCGGCGGGCTGGGGGTGGCGCCAGGGGCCAACATCGGCGATGGCATTGCGGTTTTTGAGGCTATCCACGGCTCAGCGCCCAAGTATGCCGGCCAAAATAAGGTCAACCCCTCTGCCCTCATCCTCTCCGGGGCCATGATGTTGCGCTACCTGGGCGAGCGGGAAGCTGCCGCGAGGGTAGAAGCGGCAGTGCAGTCGGTCATTGCCGAAGGCAAATACGTCACCTATGACCTGGGGCAAGGGGAGCCTGTGGGCACCCAGGAGATGGCCGAGGCCATCGCCGCCCGCGTCCAGGAGATGGCTCCTCCCCAGGATCCTATTCCCATCGAGTCCTAGATCCCTGCTTCCCTCGGGAGAGGGTGAGGGCTCAGTAACCTAGAACCGGATCCACCACCCCCAGCAAGGGTTCTCCCAGCCGAAAGCGGCTCACATTTTCCCGCACCCGCTCGGAGAGGGCAGGGACAATCATGGCGTCGGTGATGGCCGTGTGGGGGGTAATTAGGCAATTGGGCAAGCGCCAGAGGGGATGTCCATCGGGCAGCGGTTCTGGATCCGTAACATCCAGGGCGGCACCCCGGATGATCCCCTCCTGCAAGGCGGCCACCAGGTCA
Source organism: Synechococcus sp. W60.3 (assembly GCF_047502615.1). Classification (NCBI taxonomy): domain Bacteria; kingdom Bacillati; phylum Cyanobacteriota; class Cyanophyceae; order Synechococcales; family Synechococcaceae; genus Synechococcus; species Synechococcus sp. W60.3. The sequence continues at coordinate 107,068 of NZ_JANSHJ010000002.1, forward strand.
GGGGTGACGATATGTTTGCCGCGCGCCACATTGACCAACCAACAGCCGGATCCCATCTGCTCCAGCTCTGGCCAGGCGATGATCCCCTCTGTCTCGGGGGTGAGGGCCAAGGCCAGGATCACCACATCCGCTCCTGCCAGCACTGCCTGCCGCTCCGCCAACGTCACCACCCGGCTGGCTCCCGGCAAGGGATCCGCCCTGCGCCGCACCACCTCAACGGAACACTGGAAGGGCTGCAACAAGCGGATCAGGGCCTGGGCAATGCCCCCCGCCCCGAAGATGACCACGCGGCTGCCCCAGAGGCTGGTGCCGGATCCCGGCTGCCAAGTCTGGGCCAGAGCGCGGTGCTTGAGATCCCGCAGGCCGGCCAAGGTGAGGGCCAGGGCATGCTCGGCCACCGCTTGGGCATAGACCCCCTTGCCGCAGGTCCACACATAGGCGGGATCCAGGATCCCTGCCTGGGCAAAAGGCTCCACGCCCGCCCAGGGCAACTGCACCCAGCGGATCCCCTTTCCTTCGGCAAGACACTGCTTGAGCTTGGGCACGTCAAAGGCATCGGCCCACACCAGAGCCTCCGCTTCCGCCAGCGGCACCAGTTCGCCACCCCCCGCCAGGACTGCCTCTTTTAACCAGGGTCGGAGGTGGTCGGGTTCGACGGCTATGCGTCTGCCTTGGATGCCCATCAGAGCTCTCGAAGATGACTTCCCCTTTGCCAGGATATCGCTGGCAGAAGGGGGTGGGAAAAGCCTCAGAACTGTTAAGGGATCCCAAAGGGAGGATGGGAAGGGATGCCGGAATCGCTAGGTTAGGAGCTGTAGCCTCTGCCTCTTCTTCTCGTCTTCAGCCCATGACCCTTTCTGAGTTTTTGACCTTGGTGCTGCTGCTTTTTCCGGGCATTCTGCTGTCTTTGATTTTGATGGCCACTTTTGCCGCCGGCGGATAGGAGCTGCCAAGCTTGCTCAAAGCCAAAAACTTGCCCTCTTCCTGCCAGATGCAGTTTCCCAACTTGGCGCCTTGGGTGGTGCCGGCAAGGTGGGTCTCTTGGTCCAAAGCTGTGGCCTGGGCGGGGGCAGCTCTCCTCTTGCTCAGCAACCTACCTGTCCCTGCCCAGACGCTCCTCAACGGGCAGCCTGTGCGGGTAGTAGAGGGGATCCCTTTGTACCAAAGGATGGTTTGGCTGGAGGATCGACGGATCCTGGTTTCCGTCGTGGCAGTTTCCCTAGCCGCCGGCCAGTTGCGCCCCATTTGGGCCGACCCTGCCAGTCTAGTGGGCCTGGGGGAGCTGCCCGCTTTTAGCCGCGAACGGGGAGCGGTGGCTGCTATCAACGGCGGCTTCTTTAACCGCAATACTCGCCAGCCGCTGGGGGCCATTCGCCTGGAAGGCCGCTGGATCTCCAGCCCCATCTTGGGCCGAGGGGCGATTGCCTGGTTTGACGCCGCCAATTCTCCCCCTGGCTTGGAGCCGGTGCGCTTTGCCCGCCTGCGGATGCAAATAGAGCTGCGCAACGACTTGGGGGATCGGATCCCCTTGGTCGGCATCAACAGCGGCTACATCCTGCCCGGGATCGCCCAGTACACCCCTGATTGGGGATCCACCTACACCACCCAGACGGACGACGAAGTTCTCCTCATTGTGCAAGAAGACCGGCTGCAGCAGATCCTGTCGGCAGGCGTGGCCGGCAAAGTGACGGTGCCGATCCCTCCCAAAGGCTACATACTGGCAGCACGAGGGCTAGAGGGCGCTCTAGAAGCCGGCAAGCTGATCCCAGGAGATCGCCTCCGGCTGGACTGGACGGTGGATCCGCTGGAGCTGGAAGCCTACTCCCACATTCTGGGGGCAGGGCCGCTCTTGCTCTTGGACGGCCAGGTGGTCCTGGATGCCGAATTGGAGGGGTTTCAGCCTCTCTTCCGCCGGCAACAGGCTGCCCGCAGCGCCATCTGTCTGCGGCAGGGGCAACCGGACAACAGGGATCTGCTCCTGGTGGCCGCCGGCAATGCCCAGGAAAACCAAGGGCTCACCCTGTTGGAGATGGCGCAGTTGTTGCGGCAGTTGGGCTGTCGCCACGCTTTGAACCTAGATGGAGGCCGCTCTTCCACACTGGTGCTGGGGGAAGAAGCCGTCAATCTGGAGCCAGAGATCGGACTAGCCGACGGCGAGACTGATCCCAATACAACGAGATCTCGGCGGCGCCTACCCCGGGTTCACAATGGCTTGGGTTTTTTCTCCAACCTAAGTCGCTAGCGGCAAACCAAGACAACTCTTCCGGCAGCAGGATACGGTTCTTTTGATGTACGGCTCGAGCGTCGGATCCCCATCTGCTTTCTGGCTACTTTTTAATCAGCTTGACACTCCCTCTGCCTGAAGGCGCAGTCCACAAACGAACTCGTAGAGGCGTTGTCAAGCCACCCCTAGACAGCCCCTTGAGGCAGAGCCCCAAGGTTCTACTTACTTTTCTGAGACTAAAGGAGGCTTCTCAGAGAAGAAAGAGCCTTGCCCCCCTTGCGCCATAGGATCCCGGCAACATCGGTACCCAAGGATCTGGAGCGCGGAGTGACCGGCTTCAAATGGGATCCAACCCCAGCTTTTTCCGGCAACCCTGACGGGAGCCGCTACGGATCCGTTCCTTGTCTGCAGCGATCCTGCTTGCCTACAGAACCCTCATAAAGTTGGCAAAAACCCAATAGAAATTCCCATTCATTTGATCAGGAAACAGCGACGCAATCTATATAGAAATACTGAAGTTTAATTCAACAGAAAAACTATCAAACAACCAACTGTACGAAAAATTGGTCTTGCAATAAGTTTTACATTATTTTCCAATTAACCGCCGATCCTGATAGACCTTATCAAAAGACCATCTTTATGACGGCAGTAAACAATCTGCGTTTATCGACCTAAGAAAGTAGACCTTCTGGCTCTGTGGTCGCAACCTTTCTCAAATGAACTACTTTGGAATGCACACAAGTTCTTCGACTTCCAATCAAGCGGATTAGTCTATAGTCTATGCCGAGCAAGGCTCCTGGGACGCCTCAAGTCTCTTTTCTATTGAGTTGAGCAAGCCGCCGTCATTGGCCTTCTCATGTATTGAGAGTTAATCTTATCTAGAAAAAGTGATCTTTTGCTTGCATCTTTTTGGGGCACATTTTCGTGATTAAGCAAGATGGCTAGACGCTTAAGCTTTTACACCTCGGCGGAAGTTTTATTAAGATCTCATCCAAAAGCTTTTCTTCTCGCCCATCGCCTCCGCCTGGCAAAAAGCTGGGATGGGCAAGGATTATACTTTCTAACACCGTATTCGGGGCGATTTGTGTGTCGACGGGAAACAGAACTGACTCGTTGACGAATAGGCACAGGTGGTGTTTCATGGAATCCGTAGTCAATGTTTTCCACCACTTGTAAGCCTTGCGTCCCATCAGTTGCCGTTTGCCTTGGCAGGCGGTAGTTGCTTGTGGCTCTCCTTCGCGTCTCCGCAACGGTGACGGATAGGGCTTTTGTTCCTCGGCAAAGCCGCCCAGACCAAGGGCCTTGTCCCCTAGCCCCCTCACGAGATAAAACCGTGGTTCGCACTGCCTCACCCAATCCTATGCCCTCCCCCAAGGATGCCGTTCCTGTTGCCCGCATCAAACAGCCTGCAGCCCAGGCCAACCCTGCTGCCGGCGACCGCTTTTTCCAGCGGGACGGAGCCTTTTCTGCCCAGCTGATCCCCCAGGGATCCCTGCAGCTCTACACCCATCCCAGCCGGGGCATGTTCACTCCTGTGATGGCTCAGGCACTGCGCTTGGCCGGCCAGGGGACGCGGGTGTTGATCGTGCAATTTCTCAAGGGCGGGATCAACCAGGGGCCGGAAAATCGTCTTTTGCTGGGCAGCTCGCTGGAGTGGGCCCGCTGTCGTCTGCACCGCTGCATCGATACGCCTCACCTGGAGCCGGAGGAGCGGGTGGCTCTGGACGAGCTGTGGCAATTTACTCAGGAGGCGGTCAGGAGTGGCCGTTATGGCTTGGTGGTGCTAGACGAGTTGGGCCTGGCCATCAAGCTGGGCCTGATCCCGGAGGCGCAGGTGCTGGATTTGATCGATCAGCGCCCAGTCTGGATGGACATGGTGATCACCGGGCCGGAGATGCCGGATTCTCTCCTGGAGCGCGCCGATCTGATCACCCAGCTACGTCCACGGCGGGATCCAGTCCTCGTTCCTCCTTCCCCAGAGGGCGGCCCCCCGCCGAGAATGGATCCCTAGCGGGTCAGCAGCTCGTAGCCTTGCCAGCAGCGACTGCGCTCTCTTCTCCAAACTCTCTGGCCTGTCGGGCAGCCTGTTGCAGCCATGTTAAAAAACGACCGCTGGATCTACGAGCAAGCGCAACGGGGGATGATCGAGCCGTTTTGTCCTGAGCTGGTGCGCCGCGTGGAGTGGAACGGCCAGATGCGGCCCGTCTTGAGCTACGGGCTCTCGTCCTACGGCTACGACATTCGCCTGTCACCGGTGGAGTTCAAGATCTTCCGCCACGTGCCCGGCACGGTGGTGGATCCCAAGCGGTTTAACCCCAAAAACCTGGAACCTGTGGAGCTGCACCACGACGAGATGGGGGACTACTTCATCATCCCCGCCCACTCCTACGGCCTGGGCGTCTCCCTAGAACGGCTGCAAGTCCCGGATAACATCACCGTCATCTGCATTGGCAAGTCCTCCTACGCGCGGGTAGGGCTGATCGCCAACCTCACCCCAGCCGAGGCGGGGTGGCGGGGCTATCTCACCTTGGAGTTCTCCAACGCTTCCAGCGCCGACTGCCGCGTGTATGCCAATGAAGGGGTGGTGCAGCTCCTCTTCTTGGAAGGGGATCCCTGCCAGACCACCTACGCCGACCGCCAGGGCAAGTACCAGGATCAACCCCAGCGGGTGGTGGTGGCCAAGGTCTAGGTGGCACACCCTCCCCCCAATCCCTCCCGGACAAAGCCTCTGGCAACCGGCATCCGTCGGCTATGCTGGAGGCGTGCTGCTGTGTTTGTCCATGAGCCATTCTTTCCTACTGGCTGCTTCTGCTGGCCAAGCCGAACCCGGCCAGCTTCTTCCAGGGAGCGTTGGAGAGCTCAACCCGGATCTCCTAACGGCTAGCTACGACTACTCCCTGCCCCCTGAGCGGATCGCGCAAGCCCCTGTGGAGCCACGGGATCAGGCGCGAATGCTGGTGGTGTACCCAGATAGGCACGAGCACCGCCGCTTCTGCGACCTCCCCGACTACCTGCAGGCCGGGGATCTGCTGGTTCTCAACGACACCAAGGTAATCCCAGCCCGGCTATGGGGGGCTAAGGTTTTGCCGGGAAAGGACGCTTCCGGGGCACGGGTGGAGGTTTTGCTGCTGGAGCCCATCCCGGCCAACACCTCCAAGCAGGAGCAAATCTGGCGGGTCTTGGTTAGGCCAGGCAAACGGGTCAAGGTGGGGGATCAAATCCGGTTTTGGGATCGCCAGGGATCCCCGGCTGAACTGGGGGCCACAGTGCTGGCCGTGGACGCGGAGACGGGTGGCCGGGTGGTGCAGTTGACCTGGGAAGGGGCGGATACCTTTGAGCAGATCCTGGGGCGGGGGGGGCGGATCCCGCTCCCTCCCTATCTGAAAGCTGCCCACGCCCTTGATCCGACAAGCGCGGGAGTCCGACCTGAAGACTATCAAACGGTCTGGGCCAGACACCCGGGCTCGGTGGCCGCCCCCACCGCCGGGCTGCATTTTACCCCCCAGCTCTTGGAGCGGCTGGCCCAAAAGGGGATCCAAACTGCCTACATCACCCTCAACATCGGCCTGGGCACCTTCCGCCCGGTGGAGGCGGAGCGAGTAACCGACCACCGCTTGCACAGCGAGTGGCTCAAGGTGCCAGCGGAAACGGTGGCCACTATTCGCGAAACCCAGGCCCAGGGAAGGCGGGTGATTGCCGTGGGGACAACGGTGGTGCGGGCACTGGAAACGGCAGCCCTCTGCGGCACCCTGCAACCCTGGCAGGGAAAAAGCGACCTCTTTATCTACCCCGGCTACTCCTGGCGGGTGGTGCAGGGGCTGATCACCAACTTTCATCTGCCCCGCTCCAGCCTGATGATGCTGGTGGCAGCCTTGATCGGGCGAGAGCGTTTGCTGGATCTCTACCAAGAGGCCATCCGGGAGGGTTATCGGTTCTACTCCTTTGGGGACGGCATGCTGATCCTGCCCTAGGGAGAACCCTGCCCTTTGGCTAAGGGTTTGCCAGGAGGGTCGGCAGGACGGTCTTGGCCAGTGGCAAACCAAGTTTGGAGGCGCTCCCATTCCACTTGGGGGTAACCATCCACCGCCCAGTTGGCCCGCCGCTGCAACATGTGCAGCGGGAAGAAGGTGGCTAGGGCCAAGACCGGGATCCCTTGCGAGCGAGCTGCTTGAATGCCGGCGTAGGTGGCTTCAAAACTCAAGCACTCCTGAGGGGAAAGCCCCATCCGCTCTAAAAGCAGACGGTGCAACTGCCCCGGTGATAGGGCGGGATCCCCTGCCTCGCCGGTTACGCGGTAGCGAAAGTCATGAGTCAGCCGCGCCAGAGCTGGACAGGGGAAGCGCTCCAAAAAAGCCTCCACCTCAGCAGCGGCGTGGCCGCTCACTAGGCCCACCTTGAGCTGCAGCCGCTCCAGCTTCTCTAGGGCCTCTGCCAAACCGGGGACAAGAAGGGATCCCTTCTGCTCCTGCAGAGCCTGTTGATAGTAAAGGGCCTTGCGGCGCAACAACTCTTCTCGTTGCTTGGGGCTGAGCACCCGTCCCTGGGCTTGCCAAAGCGCCGGCAGGCGCTCCCAATCCGGTCGGCCCAGATAGTGCAGCCGGTAGAGCTCCTTTTGCTCCCGGGATCCCAGATCCCAGGGACGCAGGTTCTCCTCCAGCAGCACTTGGTTGATGGCGTGGAGGTAGGTGCAGCCCCTCGTCGGCGGCCACCACACGGCTCCAGCTTTGGTTCACCCCTTGCTGCGCCATTGGCCCGCCTTACCCCCCACTCCTTGCTCTAGGCAGCACGGGCAGGGGGGGCCATGAAGCTGGGGGGGATGGGTTCGGGGACATGCCTTTGCAGGATCGCGTCGATGGCCTGCATTGCCTCCGCCTCCAGCGACCAGCCCCACACGCCGGCTAGGTCCTCCAACTGCTGGCGCTTGCGCGCTCCCCATAGGATTGCACTCACCCCTGGCTGATCCAAGAGCCAGCGCACCGCCAACTGGGGCAGGGTTTTGCCGTAGCGCTCTCGCGCCAGCCGGCTCAGCTCTTCCGCTGCTTGCAAGTAGTGGGAGTAGCGAGGCTCCGCAAACTTGGGATCGATGCCGCCGCGCAGATCTCCAGGCGGAAACTGGGTTTGCGGCGTCAGCCGTCCCCCCAACAGCCCTCGACAGAGGGGGCTGTAGATCAGCGTGGCAATACCGTTGGCACGACAGTAGGGCAGGACATCCGCCTCGATCTGGCGCTCAAACAGGTTATAGGGCGGCTGGACGGTATGCAGGGGAGCCACCTGACGGAAACGCTCCATCTGCGGAGGAGAAAAGTTGCTCACCCCAATGGCGCGGATCTTGCCCTGCTGCAGCAAGCGGCCGAAAAAGGCAGCCGTCTCCTCCAGGGGCTCCAAGGGATCCGGCCAATGCACCTGGTAGATGTCGATCACGTCGGTTTGCAGGCGGCGAAGGGAGTTTTCCAGATCCTGAGCTAGCCAACTTAGGCTGCAGTTGCGCACCACCTTGCCGTTTATCCACTGCAGGCCGGCCTTGGTGGCGATCGCCACTCGATCCCGGCAGCCGGCATCCCGGATGGCCCGTCCCAAAAGCTCTTCCGAAAGGCCGCGGCCGTAGGCCGGAGCCGTGTCAAAGAGGGTAATCCCTAGGTCAATGGCCTTGCGGAGGGTGGCATAGGCCTCCTGGGGATCCGCCGGCCCCCACCAATCCCCGGTCATGCTCCAGGTGCCCAACCCCACGCGGCTCAGCCGGAGCCCCGTCTTGGCAAGTGTAACAAACTCCATGGCAACTTCTGCAAAGGATCCCGTTTCAGGATGCTAACAGGCGCCAGGGGAGGACAAAGCCGGTTGCGCAGACAACCCACGTGCCTAGCTGCTGGTGGAAAAAGAGTCCGGGCCTTTGCCTCTACTTTCCTAACTAGAGGCTCAGTAGAGTGGGGATTGAAAAATTCACATCGGCATGGCTCTATGAAGTCCATTTTCCGTCTCTGCCTGGGCGGCGTTGTAATCTGGGGATTCCTGCCTTCTGCCCAGGCGCAGGTGGTCACCCCCCTTTTTCCAGAACCTGCCAGAACCCTGATTCCAGTCGAGCCGCTGCCCCCTAGCCAGGATATTCCCACTCTGCCGATTGTGCCAGATCCGCGGCCTGTGCCGCCCACACCCCCCCGGCCAAGGCCGCTGCCGACGGGGACTTTTGAGGAAATCAGCCGCTACTTCCGCGATCTCAACCGGGCCAAGAACTTGGCCCGCCAAGCGGCTGAAATTGCCAACGGGGGCTTGCAGCGCTACCGCGCCGAAGCTGCCATGCACGGGGCGGCCATCGACGCGCCCTTTGAAGAGTTGGAAGATGCCTGGATCTTCACCTTCCGCGGCGGCGAGCCCGGCTTCGTCCAGCCCAGCATCGAAACCCAGGTGCGGGTGGATCGGCGCACCTTCCAGACCACCATCCTCTACAACGGCCCCATCCGCTCTCGGCCCTAAGGAAGCCCTGGGATCCCTGGCATAATCAGAAGAGGGCAAGGGATCGGGGGTATGGCCAAGTTTGTCTTCATCACCGGCGGAGTCGTCTCCAGCATTGGCAAGGGGATCGTGGCAGCCAGCTTGGGGCGTCTGCTCAAGTCCCGCAACTACACCGTGTCGATTTTGAAGCTGGATCCCTACATCAATGTGGATCCCGGCACCATGAGCCCCTACCAGCATGGGGAAGTGTTCGTCACCGACGATGGCGCCGAGACAGACTTGGACTTGGGCCACTACGAGCGCTTCACCGACACCAACATGTCCAAGCTCAACAACGTCACCACCGGCGCCATCTACCAGGCGGTGATCTACAAAGAGCGGCGGGGGGATTACCAAGGCAGCACGGTGCAGGTGATCCCCCATGTTACCCAGGAGATCAAAGAGCGCATCCGGCGGGTGGCCCGCGAGACCAACCCCGACGTGGTGCTGGTGGAGGTGGGGGGCACGGTGGGGGATATCGAGTCTCTGCCCTTTTTGGAGGCCATCCGCCAATTTCGCAAAGATGTGGGCCGGGCCAATGTGGCCTATGTGCATGTTACCCTGGTGCCTCTCATCAAGGCGGCGGGGGAAATGAAAACCAAGCCCACTCAGCACTCAGTCAAGGAGCTGCGCTCGATTGGGATTCAGCCAGATGTGTTGGTGTGCCGCTGCGAGCAGCCCTTGCCCCGCAGCATCAAGGAGAAGATCTCCGAGTTTTGCGACGTGCCGGTGGAATGTGTTATCCAGGCCCAGGATGCCCCCAGCATCTACGATGTGCCCTTGGTGCTGGAGCAGGAAGGGTTGGCGCAGCGAGTTTTGCAGATCCTCAACCTGGAGCCGCAGCAGCCGGATCTGCGCGAGTGGGAGCTCCTGGTGCAGCGGCTGCACCACCCTCAAGAGCAAGTGGAGATCGCCATTGTCGGCAAATACGTGCGCCTTACCGACGCCTACCTCTCGGTAGCGGAAGCCCTGCGCCATGCGGGCCTGGCTCTCAATGCCGGCGTTACTTTGCGCTGGATCTCTTCTGAGGAAGTCGAGGAGCGGGGGCCAGAAGCCCTGCTGGCCGATGTAGACGGCGTGGTGGTGCCGGGTGGGTTTGGCAGCCGCGGCATCGAGGGCAAGGTGGCCACCATTCGCTACGTGCGCGAGCGGGGCATTCCCTTTCTGGGGCTGTGCCTGGGCATGCAGTGTGCGGTGATCGACTGGGGATGCAACATTGCCGGCCTGGAGCGGGCCAACAGCTATGAGTTCGATCCCGACACCCCCCACCCCGTCATCAGCCTGTTGCCAGAGCAAAAAGATGTGGAACATTTGGGGGGAACCCTACGCCTGGGCCTCTACCCCTGCCGCATTCTGCCCGACACCCTGGCAGCCAAGCTCTATGGTGAGACAATTGTTTATGAGCGCCACCGCCATCGCTATGAGTTCAACAACGCCTACCGCAGCCTATTCCTCGAGTCCGGCTACGTGATTAGTGGTGTCTCGCCCGATAACCGCCTGGTGGAAATTATCGAGCTGCCCAGCCACCCCTTTTTCATCGCCACCCAATTCCATCCCGAGTTTCGCTCCCGCCCCAACCGTCCCCATCCCCTCTTTTTGGGGCTGATCGAGGCTGCTTTGCGCAGCCGTTCCCGGCCGCAAGCCCTGCAGTTGCAGAACACAGGCTAGGGCATTGGGGTTAATTCAAGAGTTGTCGTTTCTAGCGCGCTATGCCCCGCCACCGAAAAAAGTCGGATTTGCCCAGCAAAATCTGTCTCACCTGCGGCAGGCCCTTCACCTGGCGCAAGAAGTGGGCCGACTGTTGGTCAGAGGTGAAATACTGTTCTGAGCGGTGTCGCAACCGTCGCCCCAAGGGATCTCTTCCAGCTAACGGTTAGGGCAGATAATGGGATCCCGGACGCAGGGGGGAAGGGTTGTCGATGCGGTTTCTCAAGTGGCTGTTGCACAATCCTCACGAAACCGAAGAGGAGGATCCCTTTTTGCGGGCCATCACCCGCATCGAAAGCCTGATCTCGAAGCTGCTTTCCATCTTGATGATCGGCCTGATTGTGGTGGCCGTGGTGGATTTGGCCCGCTTCCTGGTGGCCGATCTGCTGCGGGAGCCAACCGGGTTTTTCTCCACTACTTTGATCGAGATTTTCGGCCTTTTTTTGAATATCCTGATCGCGCTGGAGATTCTGGAGAACATTACCGCCTACTTGCAAAAGCAGGTGGTGCAGGTGGAGCTGGTGATTGTTACCTCTTTGATCGCGGTGGCGCGCAAGATCATTATTTTTGATTTTGAGAAGCTGGGGGGTCTAGATCTCATTGGGCTGGCAGCGGCAACGCTAGCCCTCTCCGTTAGCTACTGGCTGGTGCGGCGGGCCAAACCCCCATTCCGGTCGGGGGATGAGTAAGGCCGGACGGATCCTGGTAGGATAGGGGCGGAGCTTTCTGGCAAGAAACGTGCGCGTGCCCTCTGGCATCACCCACCTGTTCAAGCTGGCTTTGCTGGCAGTGCTGCTTTGGGTGGGATCCGGCGTTGTTTCGGCTCTGGCCCGCCCGCATTCTTCTTACGATTTGCTCCTGGCACAACAGTTGGGCAAAACCGTGAAAACCTACAACAGTCCTCCCCCCATGGTGATCGACCCGGCCAAGTCCTACACGGCCACGCTGGAGACCACCGCCGGCACGATGGTTTTGGAGCTGTTCCCGCAGGAAGCTCCCCTTGCCGTCAACAATTTTGTCTTTTTGGCACGGGATCACTTCTACGATGGCGTCATCTTTCACCGTGTCATTCGGGGCTTCATGATTCAGGGCGGGGATCCCACCGGCACGGGGCGAGGCGGGCCGGGGTACCGCTTTCCCGATGAGCCGGTGCAGCGCCCCTACACGCGAGGAACCTTGGCCATGGCCAATGCCGGCCCCAACACCAACGGCAGCCAGTTTTTTATCATGCATGCCGACTATCCCCTGCCGCCCAACTACACCATCTTTGGGCAACTAATCGAGGGGGAGGACGTGTTGGATAAAATTGCTACTGCACCCACCGGCCCGCAGGATCGTCCCCTCAAGCCGGTGGAGATCAAGTCTGTTCGCATCTCGGAATCGAACTAGGTTGGGCCAATCCGGCAAAACAGTTTGGTTAAATTAACTTGGCCTCTGGCCCCATTTTTGCAACTTGCTCTATGGGGGACTCAGGTATGGAGTTCGCTAGGCCCCGGCGAATGTCCCCCCGCATTTTGGCTCTGGATTTTGATGGTGTGCTCTGCGACGGGCGGGCAGAGTACTTTGCCTCCTCCTGTCGTGTCTGTGCCCAGGTGTGGAGCCTGGCTCCTGCGCAATTGCAGCCGTTGCAGCCAGCCTTTAACCAGTTGCGCCCGCTAATCGAGACAGGTTGGGAGATGCCCCTGTTGCTCTGGGGGCTGCAGCAAGGGATCCCCGAAGACGCTTTGCGCCAAGACTGGCCCGGCTGGCGGCAGCGGTTGTTGCAGGGAGCGGGGATCTCCGAGCAGGCTTTAGCCCAAAGGCTGGATGAGGTGCGGGATCGCTGGATCGAAGAAGATCTGCAGGGCTGGCTGGGGCTGCACCGCTTTTATCCGGGAGTGGCGGCTTGGATGCGCCAGATCCAGGCTGCTGGCGAGCCCCGCCTGGCCATTCTCAGTACCAAAGAGGGGCGCTTTATCCAGCAGCTTTTGCTCCGCGAAGGGATCCAACTGCCGCGCCACCGTATCCTGGGCAAGGAGGTGCGCGCCCCCAAGGCCACCACCCTCCGGCGGCTGCTAGCAGCGACCCAGGTAGCGCCTGAGGAACTCTGGTTTGTCGAGGATCGCCTGCAGACGCTGCGCCAGGTGCAAAGGGTGCCGGACCTGGAGCAGGTGCTCTTGTTTTTGGCTGCCTGGGGCTACAACCTGCCCGAAGAGCGGCAAGAGGCGGCGCGGGATCCCCACCTCCATTTGCTTAGCCTGGAACAGCTCTTCCAGCCCTTTGAGCAGTGGTTGGCTGCTCCTTCCCCCCGCCTTGCTATCAGCCCGGCCAGCCCGGAAGACTTGAGCCGGGCCCGGCTCACCCCTGGCCGGAAACGCCCGGAAGCCGGTTTGGCCTCGCTGGTGCTGACCTTGGTGGAGCTGCTGCGGCAGTTGATGGAAGCGCAAGTGGTGCGACAGATGGAGGCCAACCGCCTTTCTGCCGAGCAAATCGAGCGGGCCGGCAGCAGCCTCCAGGCCCTGCGGCAGCAAATTCGGCAACTCTGCGCCCTGCTGGAGATCGACCCGGCAGAGCTCAACCTAGATCTGGGGGATCTGGGCTCTCTCTTGCCCCGCCAGGGGGACTACTACCCCGGCCAACCCCACGGCGAGGGATCCCTGCTGGAACTGTTGGATCGGCTGATCAACACCGGGATCGTCATCGACGGCGAGATCGACCTGGGCTTGGCCGACTTAAGCCTCATCCACGCTCGCCTACGATTGGTGCTCACCTCCAGCGCCAAGCTTTCTTGAAACCAGGAAGTGTCGATGGAGACAATTGGGAGAAGAAATGCCAGAAGCAAGCTAGGGAGGCCGGAAATCGCGGTATGCTGGCTTTGGATCCCGTTAATCTCTCTTCATAGTCTTCCCCTATGGATGTCTTCGCCCCAACCGGAAACCTGCATGCCGGCGCCATTTGGCCGGAGGTGGTGGTTACCCTCACGCTGTTGATCGTCCTGGTGGTGGATTTGGTGGGTGGGTCGGCGGCGCGCAAAAGTCTTCCGGCCCTCTCCCTCTTTGGTTTGCTTGGGGCCTTGGTGACCTTGGTGTTGCAATGGCAGCAGCCCCAGTTGGAGAGCTTCTTGGGCAGCTTTGCCGCGGATCCGGTGAGCATTCTCTTCCGCGGCCTGGTGGTGGCGACGGCAGCCCTGACGGTGATGATGGCGGAGCGCTACTTCCTCCAGGCAGGCGCGCCCACGGGCGAGTTCTATGTGCTGCTCCTCACGGCCACCTTGGGGGGCATGTTCCTCGCCGGGGCGACGGATCTCATCATGGTGTTCGTCTCCTTGGAAACGCTGGGCATCGCCAGCTACCTGATGGCCGGCTACACCAAGCGGGATCCGCGTTCTTCCGAGGCGGCCCTGAAGTATCTGTTGACGGGGGCCAGCAGCACCGCTATCTTCCTCTACGGCATGTCGCTGCTTTATGGCCTGTCGGGGGGGCAGACCCAGTTGGCGGCTATTGCGCCCTACCTGGCCAATGCCGGGCTGGTGGGGATCCTCGCTTTGGTGTTCTGCCTGGGCGGCATTGGCTTTAAGCTGGCGGCGGTGCCTTTCCACCAGTGGACTCCTGATGTCTATGAGGGATCCCCGACGCCGGTGGTGGCCTTCTTGTCGGTGGGATCCAAGGCGGCAGGCTTTGCCCTGGCCATTCGCTTTTTGGCCACCGTCTTTCCGGCGATGACAGAAGAGTGGCGGGCGGTGCTCTCGGTGCTGGCCATTTTGACCATGGTGCTGGGGAATGTGGTGGCGATTGCCCAAACCCGCCTCAAACGACTGCTGGCCTATTCTTCTATTGGGCAGGCGGGCTTTGTCTTGATCGGTTTGGTGGCGGGCACCGAAGCGGGCTATGCCAGCTTGATTTTTTACCTGATGGTCTATTTGGCCATGAACCTAGGGGCTTTTCTGTGTGTCACCCTCTTCAGCCTCAAGACTGGCACCGACGAAATCAACGAGTACAGCGGCCTCTATCAGAAGGATCCCTTTCTCACCCTTTGCCTGAGCATTTGTCTGCTCTCCCTGGGCGGGTTGCCGCCGCTGGCCGGCTTTTTCGGCAAGCTCTATCTCTTCTGGGCCGGCTGGCAGGCAGGAGAATACACGCTGGTGCTGGTGGGCCTGGTGACTAGCGTCATCTCCATCTACTACTACGTGCGGGTGGTGAAAACCATGGTGGTAAAAGAGCCGCAGGAGATGTCGCTTTCGGTGCAAAACTACCCCCCAACCGACTGGCAGGCCGAGGGCATGCCGGCTTTGCGGGTGGGCATGGTGGTGACGCTGGTGGCCACCATCTTCGCTGGCATCCTCTCCAATCCTCTATTTACCCTCTCCACTCAGGCGGTGGAGCAAAGCCCGTTTTTGGGGTTCCCGACAGCCCAGGCTTTTGCTCCAGGGTCGGCCAGCCCTTCTCTGGCCGTTGCAGGATCTGCAGCTTTGCCTAGCCGCGGTTCCTAGACCTTCCTCAAGGGCGCCGCAAGGCACGGCTCCCTTACCCCCAGCCCTTCTCCCTTCGGAAGGGGAAATTTACTGGGACAATTGACCCGATGTTGTTGAGACGGTTTCTGGGCTATCTCAATTCCTGGGATCCCTGACCAGCAGCCGTCCACAACCAAACAGAATCTCAAATACCTTCTAGGCTGACATTGAGAAAGCGGGCGATCTCAGCGGCTTGGTTTTCGATCTCGGCCAGGGGAGGGGGCTGGCCGACGCCGGTGAGGGGGATGTCGCCGCGTCCTTTTATGCGCAAGTAGATGGCGCGGCGAGGGTTGAAGCCCTCTCGCAGCTCCACCCGCAGGCTTTGCACCTCGGCAAAGTCGTATTCTAGGCGCACCTCGCGGTTTTTGCCCGGAAAGCCCTGCCGCACCAGGGTTATCTTCTGGGTGCGGCGGTCGAACTCGTTGTAGCCGCCTCCCAGGTTCCAGTACAGGCTCAGCCATTGATACAGCCCCGCCAGGGATCCGAGCACGCCGTAGAAGAGCATGGCAATGCCCTGGGGAATGAACACCAGGCTGGCGGGATCGGAAAAGGGGAGCAAGTTGCGGTGGAAATAGCTGGAAAGACCCGCCAGGGTAAAGCCCAGCCCACCCCCTGTCAGCGCCACCGCCCAAAAGTAGACGCTGGGCCGCCGCGACCCGATTACGGTGTAGCGCAGCAGGTCTTCCGAGCGAATTTCGGGAACAGTCGCAGACACAGACGGGATCCCTGTCGATTTTCCAAGTTGGCTTCTCCCATTTTATAGGCGGGGAGGAGCTTGCCCTGTGGAGCAGCAAGAGAGTTAGCATTTTTCCGCCGCCAACAACAAGAGCAGCCAGGGGGTTGGTCCTTTTGCAATCCAGCCTCAGGGGGGCGAAGCAGGAGAGGGGGTTAAGCGCTGCGGCCCTCTCCGCTTCTACGCTGGGATCGCCCTCAATTTAGGGCTGAGGCTCGCGCGGCGTCACAATTTCCCCTGCCCCTGGGGTGACGGCTGGAGGTTTAGAGTTGCCAGTGGCGCTGGGAGAGGGGTCGCCCTCAGGGGTGGGAGGAGGGGAAGGGGTCTGGTCTGGCTCGGCAACAGGAGGAGAAGGCTCAGGGTCGGGGGGCTCGGCTGCGGGAGTTGGGGTTGGCAAGGCAGCTTCCTGAGCCGTTCGCTCCCCAAAGGCCGAAAGGGCAATCGCCGCTTCCCCGCGGCTGACCGGCTCAAAGGGGTTAAACGTGCGGATGGGGCCGAAGGTGCGCAACACCGTGGAGGCATTCTCCAGGCTGCGATCCGCCACCAGGGGGGCAACGGCCTCGTCGGGGATCTGGGCCGCATCGGTAAAGCCCCAACGCTCCTCCAGCTCTGCTCGGGATCCCTTGATCTGGCCGGGCGGCAAATCCAGAGGTGCCTTCATGCGGATCAGCTCTGCCCGCGACAGCAGGCTGTTGGGGCGGAACTCGCGGTTGGCATCGCCGACCACCAGGCCGGCAGCTCCCAGGGCCTGGATGTAGCGAAAGTTGGGATCCTCCTCCGGCACATCCAAAAACAAGGGGCGCTCGCCAGCGGATCCCAAACGGATTTGGCGGCTGGGCTGGTCGGCGTGAATGGCGTTGTTGGCCAGCACCAACCAGCGGGCAAATTCGCCGCGACGAACGCTACGCTGCGGCTGAAACTCACTGCCAACAATATCGGCAAAGACACCCAGCCGATCCAGATCAGAGACAGCACGGGCCACCAGGGATCCGGGCTCCAGATCCGTGAAACGGCTGCTGACCTGGCTGGGCGGGGGCGTGAAGGAAGCAGGGGGGGTGGCAGGAGCAGAGGGGGAGCGGGATCCCGGCAGAGGCGTGGGCGTCTCCGGTCGGTCGGCGGAGAGAGGGGGAGGCAGGCCCACCGGTCGCACCGCTCTTTGCAGCCGCTCTCCCCACTCGGTTCCCTGACAGGCCGACAACAGCCCCAGCAGCAAGGCAAAACCAGCGGCCCTGAGCCAGGTGCCGGCTGGAGGCAGCGACCGCCTAGACTGCTTGAGCCGATTGAGCTGATGCTGCAATGCTTTCTCCCCCTCTACTGAGCCCATTTGCGGCTGAACTCCTCCAGCACATCCAACAAGTTCAGCAGGCTTTGCATCGGCAACAGATCCGCCAGGGGCAATTCTTTGCGCCCACCCCCCACTTTTACCGGGATCCGTTGCAAGATCTCCGTGACCGCGTCCTCATCCACCTTGCCTGCCCTCACCTGGGGGGCCAGTTGTTCTGCCAAGAGGGTGTGCAGATGGGCATCCCGCAGGTAGAGGTGCCAGCGGGCTACATCGATGTAAACTTCCTCGCCAATGGCAGCGGCCAACTGCTCGATCTCTGGGTTGCTGGGCACTTGGGCCATCGCTCAGCTCCGTCAGTGGTTGCCCTCTGCCGATCATAACTTGGGCCCACCTCAGGGAGAGCTGGCGGCAGAGCGGGCCGGTAGAGGCAGGGCGAAGTTCTCTTGCAACTGCCGCAGCAGCAACAGGTGTTCCAGCGCCAGGCGATCCCGTTCTGTGCGCAACTGGCTCAGTTGGGCCTGAATTTGACGGATATCGGCCTCGTCAGAGTCCCAGGTTTGCAACAGGCGGTAGAGGCGCTCTTGTTGGTTGGCAATCTGCCGGTTCAGGCGGGCCAAGCGGCGGCTGAACTCCCTATCCATTTCCTCGGCCAGCTCGAGGTCGGGCAGCAGAGCCAGGCGATCCCAATGGATGCCCAGGTCGGCCAAGGTGGGGAGGGGCGGATCCAACTCCTTAAGGAGGGGGAAATCGGGAAAAGGCGATAGCTCTATCTCGGGAGAGGCCGGTTGGTTTTGGGCGGGGGTGGAAGCCTGAGAGCCGGCCAGCGGTTGGGTGAGACGGGATCTGGGTGAGGGCAGGTTGGTGGGCTCCAGGGCATGGGGATAAGGACGTGAGTCCTGCGGCGCTGCGAAATGGCTGCCACTGGGGTCAGCCTGGGCCGACAAGGATCCCAGACTAACTAGCCAAAGGCAAACTGCCAAACCGCAAGCTCCGCGAACTGCTTTTTCCACCCTCCACTCCTCAATCTTTCTCAAGCCTGCTCAGAATCATTCCCAGCTCACCTCGTCGCCGAGGTTCGGCGTTGTCTCAAACAAAATTGAGTAGGCATCTTGTTTTTGCCCCGGCTCGAACAGATAGCGCTGGGCAACCCGGGCAGAGGCAGGCACGATGGCCACCCGCACCGGCGGCTCCTCTAGCGACACCAACGGCTGGGGATGCGACCAACGCCAGCCCGCCCAGCCGGCTCCCGCCAAGGCCACCCCAGCCGCTGCCACCCGTCCCCAAGGGGTGCCCCTGCACCGCCGCCAGCTCAGATCGAGCGCCGGCCTGCGGTCCAGCTCCTCGAACACGCGGCTGATCAGCAGCTCTGTTTGGCCAGGATCCAAAGTTGGGGCCTTGAGGTTGGCCAAGCCGGCCTGCAAGGCTGCCAGTTGGCTGTACAGTTGCCGCGCTTGGGGATCGCTGGCCAGCCAGTCTTCCACCTGCCGCGCCTCTTGGGGCGACAATTCCCCATCCAGGTAGGCGCTCAACTGTTCAAAGCGCTCCTCCACCAGCGGCAGTTCTGGCTGGGAGTCCTCGCGGTCGGGGTTAAGGTTGCCGCGAACCATGGTCATTCACCATCGAGGTAGGGTTTTAGGGTGGATTGTAAGCGGGCGCGGGCGCGGGCAATGCGAGACTTAACGGTGCCCAAAGACACTCCTGTGATCTCGGCAATTTCCTCATAAGCCATCCCCTGAATTTCCCGCAGCAGGATTGTCTGGCGAAAGGCCTGCGGCAAGTCGCGGACGGCTTGGTGCAATTGCTCGTAAAACTCGCAGGTGGTGAGGTGCTCATGGGGGCTAGGGCTCTCGCTGGGCAGCTCCCATTCCACCTCACTGTCCCGCATCGAAATCGGGGCATCCAAAGAAAGGGGCTGCTGCTGCCGTTTGCGCTTGCGCAGCTCGTCATAGAACAGGTTGGTGGCAATCCGCCCCAACCAACTGCGAAACTTCGCCGGCTCCTGCAGCCGCTTTAGGTGGCGGTAGGCCCGGATCCAGACTTCCTGGGCCAGGTCGTGCCGGTCAGGCCAGTCGGGGGCCAGGTGGTAGAGCACCTTGTCCACATAGGCCTGGTGACGGCGTATCAGCTCAGCGAAGGCCTCGCGGTGGGGCCGGGATCCCTGCTGGCAGAGCAGCACCAGATCCACGTCAGCGAGCTTTTCGGGCCGCACAGGCACGTCCTTCACCCAGACCGACCAGCGCTGGCCACTGATGTCGCTGAGGGCAGCATCCATAGGTACCCATAGATTATCGAAGGACAACGACGGAGGGATCCCCTCCCAAGCAGAACCTCTGTTAGCTAGACGATAATGGCGCAGTTTGAGTTCCTCCCGCTCGGTCCCCACTCCCCAAACTCAAGGCAGCTGCAAAGGTTCCAGAGGCCGCAGCGGCTACAAGCTCTCGGATTTTGGGGCAGGGGACCCGACCTAGGGCGAACACTCTGCAGGATAGCCCTTGAGCCGGCGACTGGGCTACAGTGGGCTTGCGCTAGGGTCAACCGGCATGAATTCTGATGTCTCTGCTGCCCTCCTCTCCGAGCTCAAGGCGGTGCCGACGCTGGCCCAACTCTCAGCAGCCTCTCTGCAATGGTTGGGATCCCAGGTGAAGCTGCGGGATATTGCGGCAGGACAGGCGCTCTTGATGCAGGATGCCTGGGGCAACGTCGTTTATTTGATCCTCTCTGGCTGGGCCAAGGTGCGGCGGTCTGTGGGGATTCGCACAGCAGAAGGGACACAAGACAGCGCCCAAACCCTGGCTTTGCTCGGGCCGGGCGCTTGGGTGGGGGAAATGGCGGTGCTGGACGAAGCCCCCCGCTCGCGGGATGTGCTGGCCCTGACCCCGCTGCGGGCGGCCGGGATCCCGGCGGCCACCTTCAAGGCGCTGATGCTGCAGGAGCCGCACCTGTGTTATCGCCTGGCTTGCAGCCTCTCCCGCCGCCTGCGCCTGGCCAATTTGCAGGCCGATCTGGATCGACAAAGCCCCCCGCTGCGGGTGGTGCATGCGCTGGTACAACTGGCAGAGGCCTTTGGCGAGAAAACCGAGCAGGGCGTGCGCATTGTTTACCCTCCCCTCCAGGATTTGGCCGATATCAGCCAGGTCAGCCGGGAGGTAGCGGCGGCGGTGCTGGGCCGCCTGCAACAGCAAGGGGTGATTCAGGTGTTGCCGGAGCACCAGTCTCTGCTGCTGGTGCAGTACGCCAAACTGGTAGAGGCCACCCGCCTGCTCTAGGTGCATCCGTCCTGTTTTGGAGACTGCCCATGCGCCCCCGGCCCATCCCGCCCCGGCCCGGACAAGAATCCGTCTGGGACTACCCGCGCCCGCCCCGCCTGGAGCCAACCGCCGAGCGGGTGGAAGTTTTCTTTAATGGCGAGCTCATCGCCCACAGCTGCCGCTGCTACCGCATCCTGGAAACCAGCCACCCGCCCACCTACTACATCCCCCCCGCCGATGTGCGGCTGGAGTATCTCCGCCCCAGCGCCCGCACCTCCTTCTGCGAGTTCAAAGGATCTGCCCGCTACTGGACGGTGCAAGTTGGATCCCAGGTGGCCGTGGATGCCGCCTGGAGCTATCCGGATCCCAGCCCGGAGTTTTGGCCCATCCGCGACCACCTCGCTTTTTATGCGGGCCGCGTGCAGGAGTGCCGGGTGGATGGAGAACGAGTCCGGCCCCAGCCGGGAGATTTCTACGGCGGCTGGATTACCTCCAAGGTCGTAGGCCCCTTCAAGGGGGAGCCGGGGAGCTGGGACTGGTAGGCTCTAGGCAAGAGGGGATCCCTTTTGCCGAGGAAAAGGACTACAGTTAAGTCGATAGGGGTCAGGTGTCCAAAGACGCCTTGACGCGAGCAGGAAAGCAGACAAAAGCCATGACGGTGCGGGTGCCCCTCGACTACTACCGGGTTTTGATGCTGTCACCACGGGCGGACGAGCATCAGATCGAGCAGGCCTACCGAGAGCGGCTCGATCCCAAGCCGGGCGAGCGCTCTTGGCTGCTGGGGTTTTCGCCGCAGGCCGTGGAAGCTCGCGCTCAGCTTATTCAAGAGGCAGCCTCGGTGTTGCTTAACCCAGAGGCGCGACAAAACTACGACGAACACCTGACACCGGCGGATCCCACCCTGACGGTGGAAGAGCCCCTCTTGCCAGGAGTGCTGTGTTTGTATTGCGAAGTCGGAGAGTACCAAGCGGCCTTAGATTTGGCTCAACAGATGCTGGAGCAGGGCCACCCTGCCCGTTCTGACGCCATTTTGGCGCGGGCCATCGCCCGGTTGGAGCTGGGCCGGGAAGCCTGGCAACAGGGATCCTACGAAGAGGCGGCGCGCTCTCTGCAGGCGGGCCTGGCGGAGCTGGAGGAGTATCAGGCTTTTCCGCAGCTGCAAGCAGAGCTCCGCCTTGATCTGGGCAAGCTGCGTCCCTACCGCATTTTGCAGCTCCTCAGCCTTGAGACTAGCGCCCCCGCCCAAATCGGCAAAGAGGCGCTTGCCGATCCTGTCCTGGCGCGGCAGCAAGGGCTTGCCCTCCTGAAAGCCATGCTGGACGAGCGGGGTGGCATTGAAGGAAGTGGGCAGGATGGCTCTGGCCTCAGCACAGAAGATTTCTTGCGCTTCATCCAGCGGGTGCGCCGTCACCTTACTCTCCAAGAACAGCAGGAGCTGTTTGAGCGAGAGGCCGAGCGTCCCTCGCTGGTGGCCGCCTACTTGGCCGTGCAGGTGTTGCTGGCAGCAGGCTATCTGGAAAAACGTCCGGCCTTGGTGCGGCGTGCCCGCGGCTACTTGGCCCGCCTGGCCCAGCGGCAGGATGTCCATCTGGAGCAGGCCATCTGCAGCCTGTTGCTGGGGCAGACCGAGGAGGCGCTTGACCATCTGCGCTCCAGCCAAGAAACAGAGGCCCTGCAGTTTATCGAAGAACACTCCGCCGGCTCCCCTGACCATCTGCCGGGTCTGTGCCGCTTCACAGAAAGGTGGTTTCAAGAGGAGGTGTTCCCAGAGTTTCGCGGCCTGGAAACTGCCCAAGCAACCTTGCAAGCTTACTTCGACAACCCCCAGGTTCAGGCTTACCTGGACGAGATGCCCAGTCGCGAGAGCTCGCCGGCGGGGACGCTATCTCCCCCATCTTTCCACCCCGCACCCCATTTGCCTGCTATGGTGGGTGGCCCACGCCTAACTGAGCAAACACAAGAATCGCCTCGCCCGCCCGCCCCCTTTCCGCGGGGAGGGACAGCGCCTCCTCCAGAGCCCCCGCGTATGTCCGATTTGCCCGCCTACCGGCGCGGCGAGGGGCCGGCCAAGCCCCCCTTCGAGGAAGGGATCCCACACGCCCACGAGTGGGGATCGCAGGAGGTGGAGCGTTACCGCCGCAGCCGCCTGGGATCCCGCCGTGGTCGGGGTGAGCGCCCTGCCATTCCCCTCAGCATCGGCTTGGCCGGAGTGGTCGGCGTGGGCATCCTCTCCCTGCTGGTGATCTGGCAGATGCTGAGGAGCCTGTTCACGCCGCCAGCGCCGCCGCTGGAGCAGCCCCAGGTGCAACTGGAGCAGCCGCCGGTTGCCATCGACGCTCCGGGCCAGCCAGAACCCACGCCTGAGCCTGAATTGACCGGCCCTCTGGCCGAGTGGCGGGGTGTGCGACAGGTGCGGGTGATTGCCAATGAGGGCATTAACATTCGCCAGCAGCCCAGCCTGACTGGGGCTATCGTCGGGGCCGCCCCGCGCCAAGCTTTGCTGCGGGTGGTAGAGGTGCAGGCTGGCGAAGGACAGGTGCCTGTCTGGTTGCGCGTTGAGCGAGAGGGGGCCCCAGGGGGATGGGTCGCTGCCCAATCCGGCTCAACCCGTCTGGTGGAGCGACTCTAAGCCTTTCCTGCTGCCAGCTTCCGTTCTCCTTTTGGGGGATAACCTGTCTCCCGTTTGCCTGCAGTGGATATTCTGCGCAATGCCCCGCTGGGAATCTACCTGGAAGAGCCGCGCACCTGGCTGCACCGCCTCGATCCGCGCGTGAAGCTGGCCTGGCTGCTCAGCTTTCTGCTCAGCCCAATTTTGGCTGGCAATGGCTGGCGCCTGGCCGTGGTGGCGGTTCTGTTGTTCTTGACGGTGGCAGCCCGCCTGCCGCGTCGGGTCTGGTCGGGCCAGCTCTCGCTGGTGTTAGCCCTCAGCCTGCTCACTTTTGGGATCACCAGCTTCGCTCCCGATGGGTTGGGGGTTTTCCCGCAGCCGCAGCGGCAGGACGCGCAGGTGGTGGGCTATGGGCTCATCCCCGGCTATGACGGGGGGGTGGAAGAGGGATCCCGCGCAGCAGCCAAGCGGGCCTGGCGGGAGCAAACCCGTGCCTGGCCGACTCCCTACCGCTACCGCTTGCTGCAGGTTTCCCTAGGGGAGCGAACCTTTCAGGTGTCCCGCCGTTCCCTGTCGGTGGCTTTGCGGCTGGGCACCCTCATCTTTACGCTGCTCTACGCCACCAATTTGTTTTTGCTGACCACAGCCCCAGAAGAGATCACAGAGGGGATCGGCCACCTGGTGCAGCCTCTAAAACGCTGGGGATGGCCAGTTGCGGAGGTGATCCTCACTCTCACCTTGGCGCTGCGCTTTCTGCCGCTGGTGATGGAGGAGGTGCAAAACCTGGTGCGGGCGGTGCGCACCCGCGATGTCCGCTGGGGATCCCTCAGCTTCCGGGGCGGGATCCAAACCCTGCTGGCTCTGGTGGAGCGCTTTTTTGAAAACCTGCTCCTGCGGGCAGAGCAGACAGCCATGGCCATGCAGGCGCGTGGGCTGACCGGCCCCGACCACCCCTTGCGCTGGCACCGCCTACACCTGCGGCAGCTAGATCGCGGGGCGCTGGCCCTGCTGCCCCTGTTTTGGCTGCTGAGGGCCTTGTCCCCCTGAGGCTACGGCCGGGGGACGCAGTTCCTTGCCAGCCAGCGGCAGGAGCAGCCGGGCAACGGAGCGCCCATCCCCAGAGGAATAGAAGGAGAGCTGCCCTCCCATCCGCTGCAGTAGCCGTTGGCACAGGCCAAGTTCCAGGCCGGGGCTCGCCGAGAGCGGCGATTGGAAGAGGGGATCGGCGTAGATGACCTGTTGCGGATCCCATTGCAAGGCCGTCAGCAGGTGGGGATCGAAGCTGCCCTGATCCACCACCAGCAGCTCTGCATAGCCCTCTGTGGCTTGGCTCCACAGATCCAGCCGCCCCCCCTCCGGGCTGCGCAAGGCAGCGGCCAGCAGCACTTCCCAGAGGATCATCTCCAATCGCCCGACATCGCCCTGGACGACGAGGCTGAGGTCGCCGTGGGCGCGCGGCCACAGCTTGCGTTTTTGGGTCAGGCCCTCCACCCGGCGCAGGCTTTTGCGCACCAAGGTTGCTAGGGGCACCGACAGCAACTGCGGCTGCACCTGCCACGTTTCCGTCTGCAACAGCGGCTCGGCGAAGACGGCCAGATCCCGCAGCTCCCTGCCGATTTCCACCACCTTTTGCCAGCGGGTGGCCTCATCTCCCCGGATGCCCGGCACTTGGCCAAGACGGCGCAGGCCGTCCAGCAGGGCATTTTGCAGATCCAGCAGGCGGCGGTGCTTGTACCAATTCAACTCGCTGAGCACCTCCTGCCGCTCCTGCAAAGTTTGCACCCAAAGCAAGCGCCGCAGCGTCCAGCCACAGGTTTGGGCCATCAACGTCACAGCCGCCTGCTCCTCTGCCTCCCAGACTCTGTCCGCCTCTGCTCCCAGGATCAAAACCCCCAGGGGCTCCGGCAGCGAGGGATCCGTCTCCCCCAAGGGCACCAGCAGCCAGGATCCCAGGCCCACCGAGTTTAACCAGGCGCGGCTGGCAGCCGGGATCTGGTCTTGGGCAAGCGGGAGGGGACCCCTCGCCTGCAGCGCAGCGGCCAGCAAGGGATCCTGCCGATTGATCTCAGTGGGGCCGCTGGGGCAGAACTCGGGGGCAGCGGCAAAGGGCGGCTGCAAGCAGGCCCGGCTCTCCCCCGGCTGCCAACTGACCACCAGCGCCAAAGGGATCTGGAGGAGTTGGGCCGCCTGTTGGGCGATGGTGGCGTAGAGAGCCTCAGGGGTGGCCAGGTTTTGCAAAGTCAGACAAGTGGCGATCAGGCCGCTGAGCAAGTGCTCTTGCCGTTCCTGCCGTTGCTGAGACCGAAGTTGCCGCAGGAGCAATCCCACTTGTTGGGCAGTCCCGCGCAGCAGTTGCCGTTCTTCTCGGCTCCAAGCCCTTGGCCGCGGGTGGAGCACTAGGATCAGCCCTTCGGGGGTGGCAGTGCCGCTGGCGCCGGTATGAGTCAGCATGAGGGAGCGCACCCCCAAAGGGGCCAGTTCTTGCCGCCAGGAGAGCAGGCGCAGATCCTGGTCGTAGTTTTCCGCCGCCACCACCTCGCTGCGCAGCAGATCCTGCCAGTCTTGCTCGCTTAAGGAGCTGAACTGCGGCGGCAGAGCCTGCTTGCCCTCGCTGCGGTACTCGGAGAAGAGGCGGGGGTTCGGCCTATCGGGATCCACTGTCAGGACGGCCACCGCACTGGCTTGCAGACGCTGGCCCAGGCCGACGACGGCTTGCTGGAGAGCCTGCGGCAGCTCCGCCGGGTTGTAAAGCGAACGGCCCACCTGCTGCACAAACTCTTGCTCGTCGGCCAACTGGCGGATGCGGCGATCCAGATTTTCCAGGGGGGCGGCTAAGGCCAGCCCATTGGCGGCGGCGGCCACCAACTGGCGCTCCACAGCTTGCCAGGTGCGGGGCACATCCGATTGCACCCAAATGAACCCCAGCAGATCTTTCTCCAGCAAGATGGGGGCGGCCAAGGCCGCCTGGGCCCGCAACTGCTGCATCAGCTTGAGGGGGATCTCGGAGCGGGTCGTCCCTGTGCCGCCTACCACCACCTGGCCATCGGCGAGGGTGTAGTACATATCTCCCAACTCCCGCAGCGAAAGGCCGCCATCTCCTGGCGACGCTGCTCCTGCTTTGGCCTCTTTGGACATGGGGGCAGGAGTAGGTGGCTGGCTGGGTCTAGAGGCGCTTCCATGGGGAACAAACCGCCCCCGGCTGCGCTCGTGCCAGTACACCTGGATATGGACGGCGCCCAGGCAAGTCTGCAGCTCCTGCCTCACCAGGCTGACCCGTTCCTGCAGGGATCCCGCCTGGCATATCGCCGTTCCCAGCCTCAGGAGCGAATCCTCAAGGCGTTTTTCGCTCTGCTGCCTCCAGGCATTTTCCAGCTCCTGCAAAGAGGCGGCCAACTGGCCCAGCAAAATCCCCAGGAGCGCTTTCTCTTCCTCGCGGGTGGTAACCCCCCACATCTGGGATCCCAGCATCAGGATCCCCAGGCAGCGCCGCCGCCCTGCTGCTGAAAAGGGGTAGATGAAGCAGCCTTGGATCCCGCCCAGGCGCCTGGCTTCCCGCTGCCAAAGGCCCATGCGCGGCTCCTGGGAAAGATCGGGCACGCTGATGGGCCGCTGCTCGATCACCACCTGCTCCAAGATCTCCCCCGGCTGCAGGGGATGCACCCCTCGCAAGAGAGTTGGCTCCTCCACAAGGCTAAACCCTCCCTGACCCAGCAACTGGTGATTTTGATAGTCATAAAAGGCCAGCCAGATCAGCGGCGCCCCAAACACCGCCTTGACATACTCCAGCGTGAGCTGAATGAGGGCATTGGCATCGCTCTGCTCCCGCATCTGTTGCAAGGTTGCCTGTAGGGCAACTAGGGGAGAGATGGCCCCAGCTCCACTGGAAGAATAGGGGGAAGGAGGTTGAACCATGGCCCGACGTGGGTTATGCAGGTTTCTGCAGAGGGAAAGCGGCCGCAGCTTTCTCTTGGCTCACCTTAGCCATGCCGTTACTTGGGCGTCAGCCCCTCTCCCAGGAAAGGGGAAGCCCCTCTTGAAAATGGGGCTGCTGGGCAACCTAGGCCCTTTTCAAGGAGCTGGGAGCCGGGACCCGCGCAGTTTGGAGGTGTTGGTGACCAAGCTCTGCACAAAGCGTTGCAAGCGCTGGCGTAGGTTTTCGTCCTTGAGGTTGCCCTGCTCATCGAAGGCGCTCCAAGCCCGACCAATGGCAATCTGCTCCGGGATCGCCCAGCCATGCACCCACCGCACAATTAAACGCATCTGGTTGAGGGTATTGCTGTTGCTCTCACCGCCCAAAACGCTGATCAGCCCGAAGACCTTGCCCTCTAAGTGTTCAAAGCTCAAGAGATCGAGAGCATTCTTCAGGCTGCCGCTGATGCCGCCGTGGTACTCAGGGCTAGCCAGGATGATCCCATCGGCCCGCTTCATTGTTGCCCGCAAAACCTCCACGTCGGGATAGTCCGGGTAGGATTCCGAACCATCGGCAAAGGGCAACTTCATTTGCCGCAGGTCGAGGATGTGCAAGAGAAGCCTCAACCTCTCAAACTCGCGCCGCACCACCTCTAGCGCCTGATAAGTCAAAGAATTGGGCCGCAAGCTGCCGCCGATGGCCACGAAACAAGCTCCAGAGGCTTCAGCCATGACGGCTTGCCAATCGACAGTAGGGGCTTGCAGGGTTGAAGGAGACATAAGCCAGGCTCCTGAGCAGACATTAGTTATGCTTCAAACAATCATAACTCATACTAAATCTGCATTGTAAAGATTTCTTTAGCCGTCTTGCTGAATAAGGCTGACGCATTGCCGAAGCGTCGCGCAGCGATAACAGCCGGATTCTGCTTCGGAGCTGGGATCTGGATATCTCCCAGCAGGGGAAGCTGGGGCCAGCGGATTACATGTAGCAGGTTGGAAAAATCATCTCGCCAGAGGGGATCCCCAGCTTGGGGCAAAAGGGGCTGCCAGGGATCCCAGTCTTGCCGGCCACCAGGGCTTTTGGCCATCAGCACCCAGTGGGAAGGGGCTAGCCCTGCCCGGCGCTGGGCGGCGGTGAGCTCTTCATGGGCTTGCTGCCAGGCGGGAAGCCGCAATGCTCTTGCCAAGGCGGCCAGCACTGGCGCCAAGTCCAGGTGGCGGTTGGTGATGTTAAAGAGCAGCCAGCCCTGGGGCTTGAGCTTGCGGAGGTAGAGGGTCAGGGCCTCCTGGGTAAGCAGATGCACCGGCACGGCGTCGGAGCTGAAGGCATCTATCACCATCAGGTCGTAGCTGCCATCGGGGATCCCTTGCAGGCGGAGCCGGGCATCGCCCAAGATCACCCGCACCTGCGCCCGCCGGCTGGCCCAATCGAGATAGGGGAAGTAGCGGCCCGCCCAGTCGGCCACGGTGGGATCCAACTCGAAAAACGTCCACTCATCCCCTGGCTCGGCGTAGGCGGCCAAGGTGCCGATCCCCAGCCCCAGCACCGCCACCTGGGCCGGAGAAGAGGGCGGCTGCGCCCGCCACCGCTGGAACACCTGACCCACCGGCCCCTCGCGGGAAAAATAGGTGAGCGGCTCCAGGGCCTTTTGGGGATCCAGGTTTTGGCTGCCGTGCAGGGTGGTGCCGTGGAGCAGGCTGCGGAAGGATCCGTCCTCAGCGTGGTATTCCACAATCCGGTGGAGGCCAAAGGCGCTGCGCTCCTCGGCCACCACCTGGAGCCCCGGCGGCAGCCAGGTTTGTCCTAGCAGCAACACTAGACCCATCCCTGTTCCCACCCAGCGCCTTCTGCTGCCTTCTCCTACAGACCCCAGAAGGGCCATCCCCAGAGCCAAGCCCCCAGCGGCTCCAAGGCGAAAGAGCGCCTGAGGACGAAAGCCCAACAGCAACAAAGGCAAGAGCAACCCCAGCCCTAGCGACAGGCCCAGCCGCCCTCCCCGTGCCGCTAAGGCCGCCAGCGACACCCCCAAGAGCAGGGGGTACTCCAGTAAGGTCTCAAACATCTGCGGCGCCAGCAAAGCGGAGAACAGCCCTCCCAAGCTGCCTCCCACAGCCAGCCACAGGTAAAACTGCGTCAACTGCTGGGCGGGTGGACGGGATCTGGCCAACTGACTGTGACAGGCCCAGCTCACCAGGCCAAAAGCCCCCAGATGTAGCGGCAACACCCAAAACCAAGGTCTCGCCCAGCCCAGAACCTGGGCCCCTAGCGCTCCACAGGCCAGCAGAGCCGTTGTCCCTAAAGCCAAGTCATTGGGGTAGAGGCCGCCGAAGGCCAGTATGAAGGTCATGAGGTAAAGGCTCAGGGGAACGGCCCACAGCAGGGGCACCGCCGCCACGTCGGTGGTCAAGAGGGTGGTGGCCGCCACCAACAGGCCCGCCGGCAAAAAGGCCCAGCCGGCCCAGCGCCAACGCTCCCGCCAGGAGACGGGGGGGATCTCCTCCACGGGATCTCCCCTCGGGAAAGTCACCTCCCGCCCGTTCAGCATGAGCCCCACCCCACCCAGCAGCACCAGCGCTGCGACCAGAGCGTAGGATCCCGTCCACAGGTGGGTTTGCCCCGACAGAGACAACCGCGGCTCCAAGAGCAGGGGATAGCCCAGCAGCCCCGCTAGGCTGCCGGCATTGCTGGCCACGTAGAGCCCGTAGGGATCCCTTTTCGCCTCTCCCAGCGCCCGCTGCAGCAACGGCGTCGTCCCCGACAGGAGAAGCAAGGGTACTCCCGCCCTTGCTGTCAAGTCAGCCAACAGAGCTAGGGAAGGGAAAACCCCTTCCAGTTGGCCAGGGATCCCAAACTGAAAGGGCAAAAACTTCAGCCCCGCCAGCAGGAGGATCCCGTGCAGCAGCACGCCCCAGCCGGGAGCGAGCCCTCGCCCCAGCCGGTCTGCCCACAGGTAGCCCAGCAGCAAAGCGAGCTGGAAAAAGACCAGGCAGGTATTCCAAACCAGGGGGGATCCCCCCCAGAGCGGCAGCAGCAATTTGCCCACCAACAACTGCCCCCAAAAAAGGCAAAAGGCGCTGCCGAACAACGTGAGGCCAACCAGCAAAACCACAGCCGTGCCCCCAACCCCTGGCTGTCAGTTCTAAGAAGCTTGGATGCCGGTGCTGGATTCAGGGGCGGATCCCAGCAGCCGCGAACCTCCGCCCGCCCAAGGGAAGTTGCAAACCCAGTTCAGCGGCTCATCACCTGTAGGGGAAAGCGTTCGGCCAACTCCCCTTCCACCTTGGGTAGCCATTCTTCTTGGAACACCCACACCTGGCCCTGCTGCACGCGGCCATCCGGGTTTTGTGTTAGCTCCAGCCAATAGACAAACTGATCCCCCCGCAGCACCACGCCTTGGGTGGCCAGGGCAAGACTGTAGCCGGGATTGTTGGCCAAGGCTTCAGGGGCCGGGTAGCGGATCACCTCCACCGCCCGATCCAAATCGGCGGCGATCTCCGGCCCGTAGATCTCGCGAATGGCTTGGAAAAGATCCTCTGCCGTCAGCCCTTGCGGGCGAAAGAAGGTCATGCGCTCCGAGCGAATCGTCTCCCGATCCAGCGGGTTGATGATCCGGCCCGGCGGGGCCACCGAGGCCAAAAAGGTAAATCGGGATCCATCCGGCTCCACGCGGTGAATGTTCAAGGTTTCGCCCGGGCGGGGCCGCAGCACAGGATTATTTCTCACCCAGGCCGCCGCTTGATCCGGCGATTGCCCAGGGATCCCCCATGCCGCCGATGGAAGGCCCACCACTGCCCAGCAGGCTATGGCCAAACCGATTGCGTCAGCGGGACGGAGTCCTTTCGCGTCGTCGGGACGCAGTCTTCTACCCCGGCCCGACAAAGTCCTTCCCCAGCTCGCGCCCAGGATTGGCCACGGATTACAATGCACCTTCTCAATCCTCCGGACAAACAAGACAAAATGCAAAACGAAAGGCGAAAATAATGTCCACAAAAAGCTAGAAGTTAACAGGCGGGCGTAGACAAGGCGACGTTTACCTCGGAGCGCACCCCGCTCTACCCATGTCTAGTGTATCTGGAGAGCGCAGCGGGATCGTTGCGCCTCAGCGCGAGCATTGCGGCCAATAGTGGCAAGGAGGCTTTGGCGAAATCCCCAAATCTCCGGGGTCACATCCCGCAAAACGTAAAAGATACCTTAAGATTAACGGTAAGCAAATCTCACACGCATCAGGTCAGCACCTCAGGAGGTAACCGATGGCTCTCGTTCCCATGCGGATCCTGCTGGATCATGCCGCCGAACATGACTACGGCATTCCGGCTTTCAACGTTAACAACATGGAGCAGATTCAAGCAATCATGCAAGCTGCCCATGAAACCAACAGTCCAGTCATCCTGCAAGCCTCTCGAGGGGCGCGCAAGTATGCGGGCGAGCACTTTTTGCGCCACCTGATCCTGGCGGCAGTGGAAACCTATCCCCACATTCCCGTCGCCATGCACCAAGACCACGGCAACAGCCCCGCCACCTGCTACTCCGCCATCCGCAACGGCTTCACCAGCGTCATGATGGATGGCTCCCTCAAAGAAGACGCCAAAACGCCGGCCAGCTATGAGTACAACGTGGCCGTTACTGCCGAGGTGGTGAAGGTGGCCCACGCTGTCGGCGTGAGCGTGGAAGGAGAACTGGGCTGCCTGGGATCCCTGGAGACAGGCCGCGGGGAAGCAGAAGATGGCCACGGCGCTGAAGGGGCCCTCAGCCACGACCAACTGCTCACCGATCCGGATCAAGCCGTGGACTTTGTGGAGCAAACCCAAGTGGATGCGCTGGCTGTGGCCATCGGCACCAGCCACGGCGCCTACAAGTTCTCCCGCAAGCCCACGGGCGACATTCTCGACATGGAGCGCATCGCCGAGATCCACCGCCGCCTGCCCAACACCCACCTGGTGATGCACGGTTCCTCGTCGGTGCCCAAGGAGCTCATCGACATCATCAACCAGTACGGCGGCTCCATTCCCGAAACCTACGGTGTGCCGCTGGAAGAAATTCAGCGGGGCATCAAAAACGGAGTGCGCAAAGTTAACATCGACACCGACAACCGTCTGGCCATCACGGCTGCGGTGCGCCGCGCCCTGGCCGAGAATCCGAAGGACTTTGATCCCCGCTCTTTCCTCAAGCCTTCTATCAAGGAAATGCAAAAAGTGTGCGCCGAGCGCTACATCGCCTTCGGCTGTGCCGGCCACGGCACCAAAGTCCCGGTGGTTACCCTGGACGAGATGGCGGCCAAGTATGCTTCTGGCGCTTTGGCGGCTCAGGTGAAGAAGACGGTTGCGGTCTAGCCCTCACACCCAGCCGCTGCAGCCCAAAGGTTCTAACTCAATATCGACAGGTGAGGGGATCCTTTGTGGATCCCCTTTTGCTTTGGAGGAACTTGATGCGTTTTGCCGGTCAGGCAGCTTTTGCTACAGAAGGTTTGTCCGCTTCGACTTGCTGGTTCAGCAACGCCAAAGTCAGGCGATCCAGCATTTCCAAGTCGGCCTCAGAGTAGCGCCGCTGAAAGAGCAGCTCGTTGATGAGGTTTTCTTGCTGCAAACTGAGAAAGCCGCTGCGGAAAACTTGCTCCACGATTGCTTCGATACTAAGGGCCGGAGCAACAGGGAGAGAATTCAAAGAGGCATTCATGGTCGTTTCCGTTTGAGAGGGTTCGTTCGAGAGTTCCCGATTACTTGTGCCGAGGAACGAGATAGCGCTGCTCGATCTGCTCCCTCCAGGAACGGGCGACCTCAGTCTGCAGCTTGTCTACAGCAGAAGCATCGTCCTGCCACTTGAGGGAAACCCCCAGTAGCTCCCCCATGGGAAAGTGCTCGCTCAGCAACGCCACCAAGCGGTAAGTACGGTAATCTAGCGTTAGATCTACACCAGCTTGCATCTGTATTTCCTCCGCATTTCCAACGTTTACGTCCCCATCATAGCCCAAATATCCGTAAAAAAACGGAAAACACCGAGAATCCACGTACGCGATTTCTAGGATTTTTCTACGCCATTTGGCGGATAGCGGCGGGGATCCCACGGAGCTGTGGGGTGAGTTCAGGGATCCCAGCTTAGCAGAGCCGCGGTTGCGGCGGCCAGGGTGGCGGCGTTGAAGGGCTTGCTGGTGAGGTCATTGGCTCCCAGCCGAGCAAAGAGGCAGCCCGGGCATCCCTGATCCCAGGAGTTCTCTGGATTACAGGGATCCCCTCCATTGCCGCCCGGAGGTCGGAACCTAGTCGGCGTCTTCGTTGCTCACAAAACCTGGGTTGTCCGGGGATCCACTGGGTGCGGGCGATTCCAGGGCGTGTTTGAGGGCATGCCAGGCCAGGTTGGCGCACTTGATGCGTACCGGGAACTGGGCAACTCCCTTCATGGCATTGAGGGAGCGGTACTCCCGCGGAAACTCTTCGCCGCCGCGCATCATGGCCTGGAAGCGCTCGACCAACTGCAGCGCTTCGGGGATGGTGCGCCCGCGCACGGCATCGGCCATAAGATCGGCAGAAGCCAGGGCAATGGCGCAGCCCTCTCCCTCAAATTTGATATCGGCAATCCGCTCCTGGCCGGGATCCAATTGCAAGGTGAGGTCGATGGTGTCGCCACAGGAGGGGTTATGGCCGCGTTGGCGACGATGAACCGGATCGACCCTGCCGAAGTTGCGGGGCTTTCTGTAGCGTTCCAGGATGACTTGCTGATAAAGTCCGCGCAGGTTGTCGAGAGGCATTGTCGTTCCCGCTTGGTCGCTGCTTGGGCCAGAGCCCTATCCCCACCCTCCAGGGGCTACGGCTCCTTCCGGCCAATCTGGCTAGGCCCAAGCTAACTAACTTAATCTTAACCCTGTTCTCTGGGCTGCAACGGCGGGGCAAGGCAGGGCCTCCTCATCTCCCAGATCAAGCGGGTGGATTTCGACGGCTGCCCCGCCCAGTTCTGCCGGAACCTGCTCCCTCCACCGGCAGCAGGGTAGATCTTGGGCGGGGGCTGGCGGCCTTTTTCGCTGACCAGCAGGGCAACACGCCCAGGTGCCCAAAGTAGCTGCGACAGGCCGGGGGCCTCCAAGGCAAGTCCTAAAAAAGCCAGTTGCAGTAGAGTCTAACGGTGCCGTTTGGGACGGAAGAGGTGGGCGTGGTCAGGGCTGTAGAGCCGCGAGCGGGCCGAGCCGGCTCCTGCCAAGCCCCGTAGGGCGGGACTGATGAGGTAGAGCACGGTGCGCTCTAGGCCGGCTTGCCGGGTGAGGGCCGCCATCTCCGCCAGGGATCCCAGCCAGATCCGCTCGTCCGGCCAGCCCAGACGGTAGCAGATGGCCACAGGGGTATCGGCGGGATAGTGGGTCATTAGATCCGCCTGGGCCTGTTCCACATGGCGGGCGCTCAGATACAGACACAAAGAGGCGCGGTGGGCCGCCAGGCTGGCCAGGGCTTCTGCTTCCGGCACGCGCGTCCGACCGCTGGCGCGGGTGAGGATGACCGTCTGCACCAGCTCCGGCACCGTTAGCTCCACCTGCAAACGGGCGGCTGCCAGTTGAAAGGCGCTCACCCCCGGCACGATCTCAAAGGGGATCCCGGCCTCCGCCAGCCGAATCAGCAACTCGTGCAGAGCGCCGTAAAGAGACGGATCCCCATCCTGCAGCCGCACCACCCGCCGCCCCGCCTTAACCCGCTCCACCATCTGGGGCAGCAGCGTTTCCAAGGTGAGGGAGCGCGTGTCGATGGCCTCCACGTCGGGGCGACAATGGGCCAGCAGCCCCTCCGGCACCAAAGAGCCGGTATAGAATACTGCATCTGCTTCTGAGAGTACTCTCTGGCCGCGCAGGGTAATCAGCTCGGGATCCCCAGGGCCGGCGCCGACAATGTGCACCGGCCAGTAGGACGAAGTCGGTTGGCTCATCGGGTTTCTTCCCATCCTAGCAGCAGAGGGCTACCCCCGAGGATGGGATCCCCTGCAGGCTCTGTCCCTTGACCTGGCCTGTATTATGTGTAGTACAATAGAATACAGGCTGCCTCGGCAGAGGGTTGCGCGCTTTTGCGTGCCACGGGCGAGCAGGGAGGACATGGGAGTTGTAGCGCAGCGGCTGGATGCCCGCGGGATCCCAGGGGTGGATCATGGGGTTGTGCTGAGGTTGGCGATGCCCTTGGCGCTCAGCGCTGGCATTCAGGCGCTGATGGGCATAACCAACACCTGGTTTATCGGCCAGATCTCCAGCCAAGCCTTGGCCGGGATGAACGCCGCTTGGTTGCCCACCCAAGTGGCCTTGACCCCTTTCATGAGTCTGGGGCGAGCAGTGCAAACCTTGGTGGCGCAAACCTACGCCGGCGGAGATCCGAAGGGGGCCTCTCGCTATGCCTGGTCGGGAGTTGAGCTGGGGTTGGGCCTATTGCCCCTTTGTGGCCTCTTGTCGCTGTTGGGGAGCTTGCTGTATTCAGGGCTGCCCCTGCCGGCGGGGGTGGCGGAGCAAGCGGCAGATTATTGGCAAGTTCGCGTTTGGGGGGGATCCGCTCTCTTGGGCAGCTTTGCCTTGGCGGGTTTTTTTAACGGCATTGGTTGCACCTGGATCACCCTGTGAGTGGCTGGAGCGTGCTGTTCAACGGCATCCTCAATGCCCTGTTCATTTTCGGCCTGGGCTGGGGGATTGCCGGAGCCGCCTGGGGCACGATCCTGTCGGAATACGGGGAGCTGGCCCTTTACCTGCTGCTGTTTCTCTCGGCCTGGATCCAGCGCGACTACGCTACGCGGCAAACCTGGCTTTTGGCTCACAAGTCCCTGCGGCCCTTGCTGCGGCTGGGCCTGCCGATGGGGATCTACGCTTTGGCGGACATGAGCTCTTTCACGGTGTTTCAGTTGCTGCTGGGCCAGTTGGGGGCTGTGGAGGGGGCAACGGCCCACCTGTGTCTGATGTTGTCTCGCTTTGCCTATTTGCCGGCCCTCGGCTTGGAACAGGCGGCAACCGTCCTGGTGGGCCAGGCCGTTGGCGCCGGGCAGCCGGCTTGGGCGATGCGCTTGGGGAATGCGGTGATAGCCTGGACGGTCGGCTACATGACCGTGATCGGCGGCGGGCTGGCGCTTTTTAGAGAAGCCTTGCTCGGCCTGTTCGTGGCCGGGACAGATGCCAACGCCGCGGCGATTGTGGAGTTGGGGGGGAGGCTTTTGCAGATCATCGCGGTTTCGTTTCTCTTCGATGGCATCAACTTCTCTGCCGCGGGATCCCTGCGCGGCGCGGGAGACGTGCGGGCCCCCATGGCGATCATGCTCGGGATGAGCTGGCTCTTTTTCTTGCCTTTGGCGCAGATGCTGATCTTTTCCCACAGTTGGATCCCCTTCCTGCCGGGGTTGGGATGGGGGGCTGTGGGGGGCTGGTTGGCCATGCTGATCTATGTCGCCGGCTTGGCCGGCCTGTTGCTCAGCCGCTGGCGCAGTCGGGTGTGGCAAAAGGCGGCTCTGCGTCAGGGCCATCGCCATAGTGAGTTGAGCTAGCGCGCCAGCTCAAGGCGCTGCTGGAGAATTTGCTCGGCCAGCACCAGATCCCAGGGGGTGGTTAACTTCAGGTTAGACTCCTCCCCTTCCACGATGTAAACCGGCCAACCCAGCTTCTCGAATAGGGCTGCGTCATCGGTTACCTGCCACCCCTGGGCCAGCGCCTCCCGATGGGCTTGCCACAACAGCGACAGGCGAAACCCCTGCGGCGTTTGGGCTGCCCACAGCCGGCTGCGCTCCGGTGTCGATTGGATTTGGATCCCCTTGGGGCCGGTCTCGGTGACCTTGATCGTGTCCTTGACAGGGATCCCCGCGATGAGACCATCCACCTGCTGCAAAGCAGCACTACAGCGATCGAATAACTTAGGGGTAGCCAGGCAGCGGGCCCCATCGTGGATCAACACCCGCTCTACTGTTCCCAGATTATAGAGATACTCAACCCCCCTGTAAACCGACTCCTGCCGCGTCGCCCCCCCTTGTAAAAGCTGCACCGGCGTGGACAGATCCATTGCCGCCAGGATCTGCTCGATGGCCGGCCAATCGCCGGGTTGGGAGAGAATGCCGATCCACTCGATGGAGCTGGCTCGATCCGCAGCCTGCAACGTCCAAGCCAAAATTGGCTGACCCAAGAGCGGCAGCAACAGCTTATTGACCGCAGCTCCCATTCGCTTGCCGCTGCCAGCCGCCGGGATCAGAAGGTGCATGGGATCCAAAAGCGCATTCAACCGGATCCCAGTGTACTGCTTGAGGTCAACAAGCCACAAAAGAGAGGGCCAGACCTGACCCCCTCTCTTGATTTTCAGTCCCGTGTCGCTCAGATCCGACAGCCTCCCGTCGAACCGAGCGCAACAGCTCAAGCTCCCTCCACCTCGGTGGCAGCAGTAACGAAGTCAGGGTAGGCTATGTTGCCGTGCTCGCCCACATCCAAACCGGCAATCTCTTCCTCGGCGCTGACGCGCAAGCCAACAGTTACCTTGAGGATTAAAAACAGGATTAGACAGGTGATGAAGGGCCAGAAGAAGAGAGCGAGAGCGCCTACCACCTGCACGCCGAACTGTGCCCAGGTAACCTCTGAATTGGCGTGGGCAAACCAAGGGATCCCTGCTGCCAACACCCCCCAGATACCACAGGTGCCATGCACGGAAACCGCGCCCACTGGGTCATCAATTTTCAGCGCCGTATCCAAAATCACCGCGGAGATCACCACGAGGACTCCGGCCACCGAGCCAATGATCAAGGCCCCCAGCGGATGAACTGTATTGCAAGGGGCAGTGATGCCCACCAAGCCCGCCAGCACCCCGTTGGCGCCAAAGGTCATGTCTGGCTTGCCAAAATGCACCCAGCAGGTGATTGTCGCCCCAATGGCCCCCGCTGACGCGGCTAGCAACGTATTCATGGCAACCCAGCCAATGTCTGCATTCGCAGCAGTGGTCGAGCCAGCGTTGAACCCAATCCAGCCCAAGGCGAGGATAAACACTCCCAGCATCCCCAGCGGCAGGTTGTGGCCAGGGATCGCCCGCGGTTCTCCATTAGGGCCGTACTTGCCAATGCGAGGGCCGAGCACAATGGCGCCTGCCAAGGCCGCAGCGCCCCCTACCAAATGCACCACCCCCGATCCAGCGAAATCAATGTAGCCCAGATTTTCCAGCCAGCCAACTGTGCCGCCGTTGTAGTCCCCAAACAGGCCGTTCCAAGCCCACCCCCCGGATATAGGGTAGATGATGGCGGAGATAAAGAGCGAGTAGATCAAGTAGGCCAAGAACTTGGTGCGCTCTGCCATGGCTCCGGAAACAATGGTGGCGGCGGTAGCGGCAAACACCATCTGGAAAACAAAGAAGGTGAAAGGCCAGCCGTCTGCCTCGTAAGCCTGCTGCCAGCCAAAAGCAAACCAGTCAGTGCCGAAGAAGCCAGCACTTTTGCCGAACATGAGGCCAAACCCAATGAACCAGAAGGCGCAACAGCCCATGCAGAAGTCCATCAAGTTCTTCATCATGATGTTGGCGGCATTCTTGGCGCGGGTAAAGCCCGTCTCCACCATGGCGAACCCCGCCTGCATGAAGAACACCAAGGCTGCTGCCACGATCGTCCAAACAATGTCAGCGTGTTTCTGAACTTCCTCGGCCTCTTGAGCAAAGGCAGTTCCCTGGCCGAATAGAAAGACCAGCGCAGCCATTAGAGCAGCAGTCAGACTCCACCTGGCCGGTCGCCAGAGCCACTGGGGCACCTGGCTCTTGAGCTTTTGGATCATTGTTGTACTCATGCTTTTCGACTCACCTAAAGGGACAGTACTTCTCAAAAGACGTTACCCGGAAAGTGGGGCAAGAACACCTCATCAGAGATACAGCAAAAGAGACATGCAGCAAACCCCCACAAGGCTCAGGACGGGTAGCCCAAACCCCAAAGATCCCTCCTTACAGGGCATCTTGGTTGAGTTCGCCAGTGCGGATGCGGATGGTTTTTTCGACGGGGCTGATGAAAATCTTGCCGTCCCCAATTTCGCCGGTGCGAGCTGCTGCAATTAGCTTCTCCACCACCGTATCCACCAGGTCATCTTCGACCACGATCTCCACTTTCAGCTTTTGTAGGAACTCTACCGTGTACTCGGATCCCCGGTAACGCTCGGTTTGTCCCTTTTGCCGGCCAAAACCCCGTACTTCACTTACGGTCATGCCGACAATCCCGGCATTGACCAAAGCAATTTTGACCTCATCCAACTTGAATGGC
Organism: Synechococcus sp. W60.3; assembly: GCF_047502615.1. Classification (NCBI taxonomy): domain Bacteria; kingdom Bacillati; phylum Cyanobacteriota; class Cyanophyceae; order Synechococcales; family Synechococcaceae; genus Synechococcus; species Synechococcus sp. W60.3. The sequence goes on from NZ_JANSHJ010000002.1 coordinate 145,968, forward strand.
CGGATCACGGCCTCGATTTTTTTCATCTGCCTCCTGCACCCTGAACAGTTCCGCTAATTTCTAACACTACCAACACCTGTGAATTGTAAAAACGGATACATTTTTTATCTCCTACTGAAGATGCTTACCACTCTGGGTTGGCTCCCGTCAAGACTGGAAGGTCAAGCTTAAGCTACCCTAACGGGAGGAAGCCTCCGATGGGGTCTCACCAACATCCACGGGCGGCTGAGGGCTGAGAGAGGCCAAGCTGGCTGTAATGAGCGCTACCGCAAGCCACCACAGCATTTGTACCTGTGGACGATACCAGATGGTATCCACCAAGCCGTGGGCCATCATGCCGGTGCAAGCGGCCAAGCCCGCTGCCACCCACAGACCCTGGGGATCCCGCAAGTTGAGCAAAGTTTTCCAGCATCTCCAGCCGTGATCCCAGAGCACCAAGAGGAACCAGGCGAAAGTTAAAGATCCGATGAAGCCAGTCTCCACGGTGAGCTGCAGCGGCACCGAATAGGCTCCGAGGGCGCTGAAGTTGCCTCGTTGGTAGAGGGGATAGACGCGGTTAAAGGCAACATTACCGGGGCCGATCCCCAAGATGGGAAAGTCGCGGATCATCTCCAGCACCGCCGCCCAGACATTGAGGCGAAAGTTGTTGCTGGTATCCAACCGCCCCCAAAAAATGCTCTGCACCCGCAGCCGCAGGGAGCGTACCGTCAGGATCCCGAGCAACAGAGCAGCCCCCCCTCCGCCCAACAGGGCCGGCAAGGCCCAACGCCGCCAGCGGGCTGGCAAATCGACAGAATGCCACTGTGCCAACAGCACGGCCATCAGGGTGAGCGTGGCCAGCCCCCCAATCCAGGCGCCACGACTGTAGGTGAGCAACAGGCAAATCAGGTTCACCGCCGTCGTAAACCCGGCCAGGAGTTTCGCCCCCCAACTGGGCCAAATCCAAGTGGCGGCCAGCCCCAGAGGAATGACCGGGATCAAGTAGCCCCCGTACAGATTTGGGTTGCGCAGATAGCTGTACACCCGCGTCAGACCTGCCAAGCCCGACTCCGGATCCACCCAGGTGGCCAGTTCTGCTGCCCCGTAAAAGTATTGCCGCAGGCCGTAGACCCCCATCACCAAGCTGACCAAAAGCAGGGATCCGACGATCCAATCCCGAAACTGCAGTTGGCGAAGCAGACGCTGCAGCAGCAGATAGCCGGCCAGGTAGAGCGTCAACTTCAGCCAGCCCTCCCGCGCTGCATAGGGAACCGGCGAAAGGATCGTGGCCAGGGTGGCAATTCCCCAAAACAGGCCTAGGGGCAGATGGACGGGCAGCCAAGTTGGGGTTTCCACCAGCCAGCCCAAGACCACAAGCGCCGCCATGGCCAGCAAAATCAGACCTAGGATGCCGGTGGAGCTTTGCGCCGAAAAGACCCAATACAGCAGCACCAGGCCCAAACCGATCCAGTCAGAGGTTTGCACCAGTAGGCTGCTTTTGCCCCAACTCCGCAGGGATCCCGACACTCGGCTTAAAAGGCTGCCCTGCCACCAGGACTCGATAGGAAAATCCCGCAGCAGCAGGCCGCGCCACAGTCGCGTTTCTCGTTCCATGGCTCCTTCCAGCGCCCTGGGCACTTGTGCTTCAGGCCTATCTTCCGAGTTTATCTCCCCAGCGAACAGGGGCAAGGGCGGGAAGGCAAGCGGGATCCCCCTTCTAGAACTCGCAGACTCATTGCTAGAGTTAGCTGCCTCGCCGACCTCGAAGCGCCCTTTAGGCAAACGAGGCTAGCGGGTGGGGCTGGGATTTCCCAACCTCTTCAGAGTTGAAAGGGGAAACCCCTGCTCCCAACTGGCCTGCATTGAAGACTTGGGGATTACAATAATGAATTTGCACACGAATAGGCCGGCCTAAACCCAGAGCAGATCCCAGGCAGCGGGCTAAAACCTGCACCTTGAACTCCAGTTCGCCAATGGTGTCCATACGCTTGCAGCCCTCCCTCCAACCCCGTCTCTAAGCCCAGCTTAGGAGAAGATTGATGATAGTTCTTCAGTGGGAATACAGAATTTGCCAAGCTAGATCATGCAAAGCTGGCGTTTTTTTTAGAGAGAAAAGAAGCTGAAACTTGGCCAGGCTTTCTCCGGAAGATCCCGGATAAAGACCCGGAACCTGCCGCTGATTAACGTAAGCAAAATAACGCCTAGAGAAACTACGGAAAAAAGCTGGAGACCAAGCTGAGGGGACTTGGGGGAGTATGCCTGTCTACCTTTACTGGGGAGATGACACCTATCGGCTGATGCAGGCGGTGCACCAGTTGCGGGAGCAAGTGCTGGATCCCGACTGGGCCGCTTTTAACTACGATCGCCTGCCGCCGGAGTCCACACTGGCCGGACTTAACCTGGCCATGACCCCGCCCCTGGGATCCAACGCTCGCCTGGTTTGGCTGGAAGAGACGACGCTCACCCAGGATTGTCCGGAAGAGTGGGTAAGGGAACTGGAGCGGACGTTAGCCTCTTTACCCCCCACCACCCATTTGTTGTTGACCACCCGCAACAAGCCCGATGGACGGCTCAAATCCACCAAGCTCCTCAAGCAAGTGGCCCTTGCCCGCGAGTTTCCCCAACTGGCCCCCTGGGATGAAGAGGGTATCCTGAGGCAGGTATACAGCGAGGCCCGGCAGCGGGATCTCAAGCTCAGCCCAGAGGCAGCCCAGAAGTTGGCGGAAGCCGTGGGCAACGACTCCCGCCGCTTGGCGATGGAACTGGAAAAGCTGGCTTTGTTTACGGTCAACCAACGGGATCCCATCTCCCCTGAGCAAATCGAGGCCCTGGTTCCTGCTAGCGCCTACAACAGCTTTCAACTGGCCGCCTCCCTGCGCCAGGGCAACTTGGATCAGGCCCTGCGCATCCTGGCCCATCTTTTGGATCACAACGAGCCGGCCCTGAAGATCCTGGCGGTGTTGGTGGGGCAATTTCGCACCTGGCTGTGGGTAAAGCTATTGCTGGAGGAGGGAGAACGGGATCCCAAAGTCATCGCCCAAAAAGCAGAGATTGCCAATCCCAACCGGGTTTATTTTCTCCAAAAAGAGGTGGGATCCCTAAAAAGCTCGGCGCTGCTGCAGGTGATGCAGCAACTTTTACAACTGGAGTATCAGCTCAAGCAAGGTCAACCGGAGCGAGAAGTGTTTCAAGAGGCTCTGATCCAGATTGTGGCCATTCTCCAGAAATCCTGAGCCTTTTCGTTCAGGGACAGTTCTAGCAACGGGCAGCCTACCCACCGGGATCAGATCCTTCACCAGGGAGGATCCCTCTTCGGAACTCAGAGTAGGTAGAGCAGGATAAACAGCACAATCCAAACCCCATCCACAAAGTGCCAGTAGATCTCAGCAGCCTCGACGCCAAAGTAGTGTTGGGCGCTGTAGTGACCCGGCTTCAGGGATCGCCAAAGCACCGCCAAAATAAACAGCAGCCCCGCCGCCACATGTAGCCCGTGAAACCCGGTCAAGACATAGAAGGTGCTGGCAAACAAGTTGGTGGTAAGGCCAAACTCCAGGTGGCTGTACTCGTAGAGCTGCCCGGCCAAGAAAATCGCACCCATCAGGGCAGTGAGGGCAAACCACAGCCGTAGCCCCTTGACGTTATTGGCCTGGATGGCGGGCTTGGCCTGGTGGATAACCAAGCTGCTGGCGAGCAAAATCGCCGTGTTGATCCCAGGCAAGAGCAATTCCCGCTCCGGCGTCCCTTCCGGCGGCCAGACGGGGGCCGTGAGGCTGTAAGCCAAGTAGGCCATGAACAGGCCCAAGAATAAGCAGCCTTCCGCCACCAAGAACATCAGCAGACCAAAAATGCGATGATCTGGGTGCTCAGCGTGAGCGGTGTGGGCCTGAGTGTGGCCGGCTATCAAGGCATCAGCAGCAAGGGATCCTTGCATATTCTTCTCCACTCAAAAAATAAACCAATCGAACCTTAGAATTCCTGAGACCGTGTGGCCAGCCCAGCCGGGATCAAGACTGGAATGCCCGGTGAGTAGAAGATGGAGACCCCCTGCTAAGAAGAAGTCGTAGGCTCTGCTTCCGCCAACGCCAGCTCCCGCAAGCTCTGCAACTGGGCGGCAAAGTAATCCAAAGTCTCCTTGCTGTGCAGGCCGTAGTCGTAGGGGCCGGTCAGCAGAATGGGATCCCCGTAGAAGTTGTGGGCAGGCGGCGGGGAAGAAGTCGCCCACTCCAGGGTTAGAGCCTGCCAGGGGTTGTCGCCGGCCTTGGGCCCGGCCACCCAGGAGTAGATGGCGTTCACCAAGAAGGGCAGCGTGGAAATGGCTAGAACAAAAGCCCCCACGGAGCTAATCCAGTTGAGGTCGGCAAATTGCGGGTCGTACTGGGCCACGCGGCGGGGCATGCCCATCAGGCCCAGCTTGTGCATCGGCAAAAAGCACATGTTGAAGCCGACAAAGGTCAACACAAAATGCACCCGCCCCCAGAACTCGTTCAGCAGCCGCCCGGTCATCTTGGGGAACCAGTGGTAGAGGCCGGCATAGATGCCAAAGACGCTGCCGCCAAACAACACGTAGTGTAGGTGGGCCACCACAAAGTAGGTGTCGTGGACGTGGATATCCAATGGCACCGAAGCAAGGATGATCCCGCTCAAGCCGCCGATGACGAACATGGAGATAAAGCCCATGCCAAACAACATGGCCGAGCGGAAGTGGATCTTGCCGCCCCAGAGAGTCGCCAGCCAGCTAAACACCTTGATCCCGGTGGGAACGGCAATGGCCATGGTGGCGATCATGAAAAACACCCGCATCCAGTCGGGAGTGCCGCTGGTAAACATGTGGTGAACCCAGACAATCAAGCCCAAAAAACAGATGGCCAAGCTGGAGTAGGCAATGGCTTTGTAGGCAAAGATGGGCTTGCGGGCGTGCACCGGCAAGATCTCCGAGATCATGCCGAACACCGGCAAAACCATGATGTACACCGCCGGGTGGGAGTAAAACCAGAACATGTGCTGGTACACCACCGGATCCCCGCCGCCGCTGGGGTTGAAGAAAGCCGTGCCCGCCAACAGGTCAAAGCTGAGCAGGATCAGCGCCCCCGCCAGAACCGGCGTTGCAATCAGCGTGATGATGGAAGCGGCCAGCATCGCCCAGCAGAACAAGGGCATATCCTCCATCTTCATGCCGGGCAGGCGCATCTTGAGGATGGTGGTGATGAAGTTCACGGCCCCCAGGATCGAAGAGGTTCCGGCCAGCAAAATGCTCAAGATCCAGAGCTCTTCTCCCACCTTGCCACTGATGAGGCTCAGCGGCGGATACGAGGTCCAGCCAGCTGAGGGGGCCTCGATAAACAAGCTGGCCAGCAGCAAAAGGCCACTGGGTGGAACCAGCCAAAAGGCGACGGCGTTCAGCTTGGGAAAGGCCATGTCCCGCGCCCCGATCATCAGCGGCACCAGGTAGTTGCCAAAGCCCCCCATCAAAGCCGGCACGATCCACAAAAAGATCATGATCGTGGCGTGCAGGGTAAAGGCCCCGTTGTAGCGCTCAAAGCCGAGAAAGTCCGCCTCTGGGGTAGCCAGCTCCGCCCGTACCGCTGTGGCCAGCGCTCCCCCCACCAAGTAGAAGAAAAAGGTGGTCACCAAATACTGGATCCCAATGACCTTGTGATCGGTGGAGAAGGTAAAAAAGCGCCACCAAGGCTCGGCGGGAGGATCCAGGCTGGCTTTGGGGGCAGCGGCAAGGGTGGGATTGTCCTGTAGCTGGGTCATGGCAAGAAGCTCCTACTGGCGTCACCAGAATGTGCGTCAAGGGGGAGTTGGAGAGAGGCCAGCTCAGCCGGCGAGAGGCCCAAACGTTGCCGGTGAACTTGGACAAAGGCAGACTCCGACGGAGAAAATTCCAGACGATGCCCGTGCTGGAGAGGCAGTGACGGCGAGTCCGCCGCCAGGGCAAGGGCGCCACCCTCTCCACCGGCGGCCAAAACTTGCTCCTGCTGCCAGCGCTCGAACTCTTCCGGCGTCTCCACAATTAGTTGCCCGGCCATCACCCCATGGTAAGGGCCACACAACTCGGCGCAGACGATGGGGTAAGTTCCCAACTGCGTGGGCACAAACTCCAAGTGGGTTTCTCGGCCCGGAATGAGATCTTGCTTGAGGCGAAATTGCGGCACCCAGAAGGCGTGGTTGACATCCAGAGCCGTCATATTAAGGCGCACCCGCTTGTTAAGAGGAAGGTGCAGCTCGCCAGCCACCAAACCCGACTCCGGATAAGTGAATACCCAAGCATATTGCATGCCCTGAACTTGGACAACCAGCTCCGGCTGGCCCATCTCCTTTCCGGGCAGCAGCGCGGGAGTGTAGGCATAGTCCGGATCCCCTGCTGCTGAGTCTTGGGAGGGCTCCATCGCCATGGCCGTGTGGATGTGACCGCCCACATCGGCGCCCCCATACACCGCCTGATAGACATCGAGGCTGGCCAGGCCCAGCCAGAGGATGATCACTGCTGGCACCGCTGTCCAGACGATCTCCAGCAGCACGTTGCCGTGGTTGGGATCCCCATCCCCACGGTCGCCCCGCCGCTTGCGGTAACGGATGGCACAGTAGAGAAGCACCCCCTCCACCACCAAAAAGATCCCCGTGGCGATGGTGATCGTGCTGTTGAAGAGGCTATCGAACAGAGGAGCCGAGTTGGCCGCTGCTTCGGGAAGCAGATGGTGATTCTGGCCATACCAGAGGCTGGCCAGGGTCAGCAGAACCCCAATACCCACCAAAATGATGTTACTGAGCGCACTCACGACTGCTCTTCCCCACTGCAAATGCAAGGCACGCCCGCCCTAGACAAAATCTGTTCTGCGAACAGAGCCGAAGCGGGCCACACCCATCCTTCATATCCATTTAGGTCACGGGAGCTGGAGAGGATTGCCCAGGCTTAGGGATCTCTTCAGAATCTTCATCGCTGGGAATTGGTAGAGGGGAGCGGCTTGATTGGCAGGATCGACAGAGCTTCTGGAAGATGAACGATGCATGCAGAGGAGGCGTGGCTCAGCACAAAGAAATTCTTAAAAAGCCTTCGCCAGCCGCAAGTCTGCATTTAGGATCCGTTACAGGGGAGTCAGTCTCCTTGTCTGCCTATAGCTAGATGCTGAGCCAGTTAGACCTCAAAGACCTATTGAATTAAGTTCGCTAACTGAAATGGATAGCTTAAGTATCGATCTCGATTATTTTTATTATTTTTTATGCAGATTATTCCGAGCTTGGATTGACTTGCAATAACTTTTTCAACGGCGATGGACTCTTCGATTTCCCAATCTCACGCTCATCCCTTGCCGTCTAGGGAGCTTTCCCTGCGCATGGGGCAAGCCTTGCTGGGTTTAGCAGCGGCCACTTGGCTGTTGATGGGACTGGGCAGTGCCACTCGAGTCATGAATGCTGGCTTATCCTGTCCAGATTGGCCCCTCTGCTATGGAGAGCTTGTCCCCACTGAGCAGATGAACCTGCAGGTGTTTCTGGAGTGGTTTCACCGCCTGGTGGCTGCTGGGGTGGGCTTGGCCACCCTGCTGCTAACGGGGTTTGCCTGGCTGAAGCGCAAGGCCTTGCCCGCTTGGCTGCCCTGGGGCCTGAGCTGGGCTTTTGTCTTGGTCGTGGCCCAAGGGATCCTGGGCGGGCTGACGGTAACGGAGCTGTTGCGCTTTGACATTGTGACGGCTCACCTGGGCACGGGCCTGCTGTTTTTTGCCACGCTGCTCACCTTGGGATTGCTGGCCCTGCCAAGCGTCGCTCCTTCGGAGGAGGGGAGAGCTTCTGTTGGCTACTTGCCCTGGCTCGGCTTGGGGGCAGTGCTGCTGGTGTACGTCCAGAGCCTTCTCGGAGCTTTGGTGGCTTCCCAATGGGCGTTGCACCAGTGCTTAGCTGCTGGCGAGCTGTGCGGGGTGATGAACGGTCACTTGCTGGGGGTGGCTCCGGCCACACTGGCGGTGTTGGTGGTGGCGGTGGCCACAAGTTGGCGACGCCGGCAGCTCCCGCGGATTCTCAAGCTGCTGGGCCATGGTTCGGTGGGCCTTTTGCTGGCGCAAGTAGGGGTTGGCGTTCTTACCTATCGCTACCGGCTGCAGGTGGAGCCCTTGACGGTAGCCCACCAGATGATTGGGGCAGCTTTGCTGGGGTGCTTGCTGGGCTTTACGGTGCTGGCCTGGCGTACGAGCAACAGCCTTGAAAGCCAGGAGGAAGGAAGCTCTCCCCGGAGCCCTCGGAGGGTAGCCGCGGCCGCAGAAATCAACGGCAAGTAGTTCCATGGCAGATATCCTTCAAACCTACCGTCCAGATCCTTGTCAGAACACGGTGACAGGGATCCCTTTTGGCCATCACCAAAGTCTTGCGCAGGTTTTGCGCAGCTATAGCCAGTTGGTGAAGCCGAAGATCATCGCCCTCTTGCTGATGACCACGGCTGGAGCCATGTGGATGGCGGGCAATACGGATCCTTTCAAGTTTGGCGTCACCCTCTTGGGGGGGGGGATGGCGGCGGCAGCAGCCAATGTCATCAACATGGTGTACGACGCCGATATTGATCGGATGATGGAGCGAACCCGCCATCGTCCTTTGCCTTCTGGCCGCATTCGGGCACGCCATGCCCTGAGGTTTGCCGGGATCCTGGCTGTGATGTCCTTTGGCTTGCTGGCCTGTTTTACCAATTTGCTGGCTGCCAGCTTGGCCATGGCGGGGATCCTGGTGTATGTAGGGGTCTATACCCACTGGCTGAAGCGTTCCAGCCCCCAGAACATCGTCATCGGCGGAGCAGCGGGGGCGATCCCCCCTTTAGTGGGCTGGGCAGCGGCTACGGGCGAGCTGAGCTGGGCTGCTTGGGTGATGTTTGCCCTCATCTTTTTGTGGACCCCGCCCCACTTCTGGGCCCTAGCGATTTTAAAGCGAGAAGACTATGCCCGCGCCGGGGTGCCGATGCTGCCGGTGGTGGCCGGAGAAAGGCCGACTGCCGCCCAGATTCTTCTCTACGCCCTGTTGCTGGTGCCGGTCAGTCTACTGCTGGTTTACCCTTTGCACGTGCTGGGATCCTTTTACTTGAGCGCGGCGACCCTGCTGGGATCCCTTCTAATTTGGAAGGCGGTGCAGTTGCTCCAGGAGCCGCACAGCCGGGAGCGGGCAACCTCCCTCTTCACCTTTGCCAACCTCTACTTGCTGCTGTTGTGCGGTGCCATGGGGTTGGACAGGTGGTCGCTGACCCACACCCTTTGGGATCAAGCCCTTGCCTCTCTCCAGGGTGTCTATGCCAGCCTGGGGGCGCTGGCCAACCACCTTGGGGCAATGGGATCCCTGGGTTGACGACTTAACCAATTGACATCCTCCCCGGCCTGAAGGCGGGGGATTCTTACACGGTCGTCGCAAAGGCGTTGTCAAAGCGCCTCTAGACAGTTCCTGAAGGCAAAGCCCCAAGGTTCTGC